>JARXKK010000078.1:13306-14443 GCA_030278895.1 Acidobacteriota bacterium | reverse complement strand
TGAAATCCGCACACGGGGAGCCAATCGTTGTGCAACGGCTTCTGTGAGCCAGAGGAAGCGGGCGAGTCTACCCTCGGGACATCCGCCCTTTGTACGAGCCACGTCTCGGAAGGGTTAGCGGAAGAGGACGTCGTCAGGGCGCGTGTGCGATCTGCCCACGGCCCGCAGCCTTCGCGGAATAGACCGCCTCGTCGGCGCGGTGGAGCAGCGACTCGGCGCTCTCCGGCTCCGCGGTTCTAGAGGCGAGGCCGATGCTGGCTCCGAATCCGACACTGTCGGCGTAGTCGCGAGATTCCTGCCGGAGGTTCACGAGGGCTCGCGAGACGACCGCTTCGGCCGAGGAAGCGGACAGGTTTGGGAGGAGGATCGCGAACTCGTCCCCTCCGATGCGTGCGACTAGGTCGCCGGCGCGGACGGAGGCAGCGAGGACCGCGCCCGTCCGGCGCAGCAGCTCGTCGCCAGCGGCGTGCCCGAAACGATCGTTCACCGCCTTGAAGCGGTCGAGGTCCACGCTCGCGAGGACGAGGTGCGTTCCCTCGCGACGGCTGCGCGCCAGCTCCCGACCGAGCGTCTCGAGGAAGGCTCGGCTATTCGCGAGGCCGGTCAGGTAATCCGTCCGAGCGAGGGCGCTCTCCCGGATCGCCAGCTCGTTCAGCCGCCCGTTCAGTATGGCGAGTTCGGCCCGGTCCTCGCGGAGACCCGCGACGAGCCGCGCGAGCAAGAGGTAGATGACGGCGCGGGTCAGCCCGTTCCAGAGCGAAAGGCCCACGCTGTATGTACGGGGTCGCACGCCGAGGTCGGCCACCAGCCAGGCAAGGCTCGCCACCGTTGCCACGAGGAGCGCGGGACGACGCCCGACCCAGCGCGCCGTCGCGACGGTCGGCACGAGATAGAAGAGGGAGAAGCCGAAATCGGGCCCCGTGACGAAGTCTAACCACCCGAGAACCGCCGTGATCGCGACCGCGAAAGCCACGAAGAGCCGTGGATGGATCGCTCCATCCATCGCGAGGCCCCTCTCCATCCTGGCCGACTTCTGGGGGACGGCTTCTTCCTGGAGCACAGCTAAAGGCGGAGGAGCGTCGGACACGGTTTCCTTTGCAAGCCCACGGTCCAGGGTTCGCGCGGCTCCCGGCCATT
>JARXKK010000078.1:0-13206 GCA_030278895.1 Acidobacteriota bacterium | reverse complement strand
GCGGCTCGGCACGTCAACGGTCATGGTCAGCGAGGCATCAGCGCCGTATCCAGCCATGCCCGCGTCGTACTACCTGTACGTCGAAAACGCCGATGAGGCCATGGTTCGCGCGTTCAAAGCCGGCGCGGCCGCTGTCCTCGCCGTCAGCGACATGCCATACGGCGACCGGCAGGGCGGGGTCAGGGACAACCACGGAAATATCTGGTGGCTCTCGCAACGTCTTTCTCCCGGTCCGTACTAGCCCCTTCAGCCGGCGCGTTCGCGAAAGTCGTCCCACTCCTCTTCGCTCCACCACTCGCGCTCGAGGCCCTCGCACGAGATTCCGTAGGACGGGCAGATGACGCAGCCCTCCCCCCGGATGGCGCCGGGGTCCTCGCTCGGCGGGTAGAGCGCAACGAGCCGGTCCGCCCCGTCGCGAGCCACGCTCTCCTCCGCGTCGGCGGCGCGCCCCGTGAGGGCGGGCACTCCCGCGCCGCGCAGCCGGGCCTCGGCTTCGGGCAGCAGGACCGAGTTCTCGGCGTCGATGTGCGCGAGGAGGTCGCGCCGGTAGCGCGTCGAGAGGTCGAGGAGGCGCGCACCCTGGCCCCCTGACCCCGCGAGCAGCGGGGCCATCTCCTCGAGCGTGCGTGCCATCGCGGCGTGCTGGTCGACGAGCGACCGCACGGGCCCCGAATCCGGTCGGATCGGCAGATGGGCGAGAAGGACCGGGAAGAGCGTGTCCTCCTCCCGCGCGTGGTGGTAGCGCCCCGCCCAGAGCCGGAAGAACGCGAGGAACGCGCCCGCGTCCGCGGGATCGCCGCGCCCCCCGAGACGCGCCTCGACATACGTGCGCAGGGCGCCGAGCGTCCTCTCGATGACGACGTGCTCGGCGCGCAGGTCTTCGATCAGTCCCATGGCGCGATTCTGCACCCGGGCCTGTTAGTCTCGGATCCTCTTGCAGGACATTGCCGGGGTCCTCGTCAACTCCGTGATTTCCGCGGCGCTGTACGCGACGATGGCGTACGGCCTCGCCGTGATCTACGGCGTCATGCGCATCATCAACCTCGCGCACGCGGGTTTGATGATGCTCGGGGCGTACGCGACGTTCTCCCTGTTTACGCGCTTCGGTCTCGACCCCTTTCTCTCCCTCCTCGTCGTCGGGCCTCTCTTCTTCCTGTTCGGCGTCGTCCTCTACCGCCTCGTCGTGAGGCGCCTCCCCCGCTCCGGCGCGACGCCGTCGATGGAGTCTCTTCTCCTTCTCTTCGGCGTCTGGCTCGTCCTCCAGAACTTCGCGTACTTCATCTGGACGGGCGACACGCAGTCGATCCTGACGGCCTACACGATGAAGTCCGTCGCCGTGCTCGGTGTGCGCGTCGGAGTCCCTTCCCTCTTCGTGTTCGCGGGAAGCGTCCTCTCCCTCGTCTTCCTGAACGTCGTCCTGAAGACGACGTACCTCGGGAAGGCGATCCGCGCCGTCACGCAGAACAGGGACGCTGCTCTCCTCGCGGGCGTGGACGCCGACAGCATCTCGGCCGTCGCGTTCGGCCTCGGGACGGCCTTCGCGGGCGTCGCGGGTGGAATGCTCTCGACCCTTTACGCGTTCACGCCCGACTTCGGCCGAAGCTTCCTTCTCAAGGCCTTCTGCATCATCGTCCTCGGCGGGATGGAGAGCGTCACGGGCGTGGCGGCCGGGGCGCTCGTCCTCGCGTTTCTCGAGAACGGCCTCTCCGCGTGGACCACTCTCCCGACGTCGTTCCAGGACGCCGTGAGCTTCACGCTTCTGTTCGTGACGCTCGTCGCCTTCCCGCAGGGGCTCCCGGGCCTCTTCGCGCGCCTCCGGACGGCCTTCCGGTGAGGCGCCTCTCCCTCGCCGCCGGGGTCTCCCTCGCGGTCTTCACTCTCGCGGCGCCGCTCTTCCTCGAACGCGGGACGCTGAACGACGTCTGGAGCCTGGCCTTCGCCGTGATCCTCGCCTCGGCCTGGAATATCCTCGGCGGCTTCGCGGGCCAGGTCTCGCTCGGCTACTCGGCGTTTCTCGGGATCGGCGCCTACACGACGGTCCTCCTCTCGTTGAAGGGCATGGATCCGTTCCTGTCGCTTCCCATCGGCGCCGTCCTCGCGGCCATCTTCTCGGTCGCGATCGGTCTCCCCGCTTTCCGCCTGCGGGGGCCGTACTTCACGATCGCGACGATCGGCGTGGGCGAGGCCGTGCGCGTCTGCGCGTCCAGCGTTTCCTTCACGGGCGGCTCGAGCGGCCTCCGAATGCCCGCGGGCTCGTTCGACTTCACGCGCAATTACGAGGCCATGGCCGTCCTCGCGATCCTCACCGTGGTCGTCGCCGCGCTCGTGAAACGCAGCGCCTTCGGACAGGCTCTCGCGGCGATCAAGCAGGACATCGACGCCGCCGAGGCGCTCGGCGTGAACTCGACCCGCTTCAAGCTGGGCGCGCACGCCCTCTCGGCCGCGATCGTGGCGCTCGCCGGGTCCCTCTACGCGATCAACTTCCAGTACATCGCCCCCGGCTCGGTCTTCGACTTCCGGTTGAGCCTGAGCATCGTCCTGATGCCGATCGTCGGAGGCGTCGGGACCATCGCGGGGCCCGTCCTCGGGGCGCTGGTCTTTTCGACCCTGCAGATCAAGCTCCTCTCGATCCCGGCCCTGCGCGATTCGTACCTCTTCATCTACGGCACGCTCCTGATCGTCGTCATGCTCTTCGAGCCGAAGGGAATCCTCGGGCTCTTGAGGAGAGTCTTCAACAGGCGCCTCCGGCGCTTCTACGCCGATGCCTGAGCCGATTCTCCGTGTGAAGGCCCTGAAGAAGCGCTTCGGAGGGCTTCTCGCCCTTTCGGACGTGAGCTTCTCGGTCGCCGAGGGTGAGATCTACGGCGTCATCGGCCCGAACGGCGCCGGCAAGACGACCCTGTTTTCCTGCCTCGTCGGATCCCTGCCTCCTACTTCCGGCTCGATTCGCTTTCGCGGGCGCGAGATCGCGGGCCTTCCCAACCATGCGGTCGTGAAGCGCGGGCTCGTGCGGACCCACCAGATCGTGCGCCCGTTTCGCGACATGACCGTCGAGGCGAACGTGTCGATCGGCGCCCACTTCGGAGCCGGAAAACGGCGCGGAGCGGATGCCCGCGGGCGCGTGGCGGCCATCCTCGAGCGCACGGGCCTCGGGGCCCGGGCGGGATCGCTCGCGATGGCCCTTCCGATCGGCGACCTCAAGCGTCTCGAGATCGCGCGCGCTCTCGCGACCGAACCGGCGGTGCTCTGCCTCGACGAGGTCATGGGCGGGCTGAACCCCTCCGAAATCGTCGCCGCGATGTCGCTCATCCGCGCGATCCGCGACTCGGGTCTCACCGTCCTCATGATCGAACACCACGTCCATGCCGTCGCGGGAGTGACGGACCGCATGCTGGTCCTGAACTTCGGCGAGATGATCGCCGAGGGCGTTCCGCGCGACGTTCTCCAGCACCCGGAGGTCGTCACGGCCTACCTCGGGGACGACGCGGGGGCCGCATGAGGCTTCTAACGGTCGAGTCGCTCGACGTGTTCTACGGCGACGTCCAGGCGGTGCGGAACGTCTCGTTCACCGTCGACGAGGGCGAGGTCGTCACTCTCATCGGGGCGAACGGAGCCGGTAAATCGACGACTCTTCGCGCCCTCGCCGGCCTCCTCGTGCCGCGCGCCGGCCGGGTCGTCTTCGACGGGCAGGAACTCGCGGGAAGGCCCGCGAACGAGCTGGCCTCGCGCGGAATCGTTCTCGTGCCCGAAGGCCGGCAGCTCTGGCCTGCCATGACCGTGCTCGAAAACCTCCGGATGGGCGCCTACCCGAAGCACGCGCGCGCGCGGGCCGACGCGATACTCGGCGAGATCTTCGCGATGTTCCCCATTCTCGAGCGGCGGGTCTCGCAGAAGGCGGGAACGCTCTCGGGCGGCGAACAGCAGATGTGCGCGATCGGACGCGGCCTCATGGCGCAGCCGCGCCTCCTCCTCCTGGACGAGCCGGCCCTCGGGCTCTCCCCGCTCCTCGTCCGGGAGGTCTTCGCGTCGCTCCGGGCGATCCGCGCGCGCGGCGTGACGATCGTCCTCGTCGAACAGAACGTCCCGCACGCCCTCGCGCTCGCCGACCGCGCCTACGTTCTCGAGACGGGCCGCGTGACTCTCACGGGGACCGCCTCCGAGCTCCTCGTCGACTCGCGCGTGCGCGACGGCTACCTCGGCTACGGGTCCGTATGAGAAAGAAGAAGAGGATTTCTTAGAAGGTGAAGAAGGGAATGGAGCGTCCGGCTGTTGTCTGGGGAGGGCGAACCTACGCCTTCGAAGAGCTTCACGGCTGGGCGAACGCCCACGCCGACAGGCTCCGCGCACTCGGGGTTCGCCGCGGCGACCGCGTGGCGGTGTTCGCGGAGACGTGCCCGGAGATCATCGCGACGCTCGTCGGCCACCTCGAGGCAGGCGTCATTCACGTGCCGATCAACACGCGGTACAGGGCCGACGAGGCCCGGCACATCCTCGAAGACTCGGGCGCGGTCGCGGTGCTCACGGGACGGCCGGGCGACGAATGCAACGAAGTCCTCGAAGAGATTCTGAGAAACAAGAGGCCGCCGCAGCTGCGACACGTGATCACACTCCCCGAGGTCCTTCCCTCTTCCCCTTCTAAGCAAATCTTCTCTTCTTTTTCCTCTTCTCCGAAGCAAAGATTCCCCTCCGGGCTCCCCTCCGACGACGACGTCGCGATGCTCATCTACACCTCGGGCACGACCGGGAAAAGCAAGGGCGTGGCGCTCTCGTATCGCGCGCTCGAAGAGAACACTCGCGCCATGATGGATCTCTGGCAATTCACGGAGACCGACAGGCTCGTGCTCGCCCTGCCCCTCTTCCACGTGCACGGGCTCTGCCTTGGCGCGGTGGGCGCGCTCCTGACGGGCTTCACGCTCCTCCTCGAGGAGCGCTTCGACGCGGCCCGCGTCATCGACGCCTTCGCGCACGAGGGAGCCACGGCCTTCATGGGCGTGCCCACGATGTACGTCCGGCTCCTGGAGTATCTCGAGGGGCATCCCGAAACCGCCGCCGCTTTCCGGAAGGCCCGGCTCTTCACGGCGGGCAGCGCGCCCCTCCCGGCGCCCGACTTCGTCGCCTTCCGGGAGAAGACCGGGCACGCGATCCTGGAGCGCTACGGCATGAGCGAGACGCTCTTCACGCTCTCGAATCCCTTGGACGGCGAACGGCGCCCGGGAACCGTGGGGCTGCCGGTTCCCGGCTGCCAGGTCCGCCTCGTGGACGACGAGGGGCGCGAGCCTGCCGTGGGAGAGCTGGGTGAGATCCACGTCAAGGGTAGCGGTGTCATGAACGGCTACTGGCAGCGGCCCGGAGAAACCGCGGCCGCGTTCCGGGACGGCTGGTTCCTGACGGGCGACGTGGCGCGGCGCGATGCCGACGGTTACGTGACGATCGTGGGGCGCAGCTCAGTCGACATCATCAAGAGCGGGGGCTTCAAGATCTCGGCGCGCGAGATCGAGGACGTCCTCCGCCGGCATCCGGCCGTGAAGGACGCCGCGGTCGTCGGACTTCCCGACCGCGTCTGGGGCCAGCGCATCGCGGCGGCCCTCGTGCTCGAGGACGCCGTTCGGGCGGAGGAAACGGGGGCCGTCTGCGAGGCCGTCGCCGCCTTCGCGGCGGAGCATCTCGCCGACTTCAAGAAACCGCGCGAGGTCCGCGCGGTTCCGGAGCTGCCGCGAAACGCTCTCGGCAAGGTCCAGAAGCATGTGCTCGTGAAAGCGTTCGGCTCTTCCTCGCCCGCGCGCTAATTCTGTCTCGAGGAGAGAAGCCCGGCTCCCGCCAGTGCGATGCCGAGCAGGACGAGCATCAGGGGAGACAGCGCGGGAACGTCCTTCGAGCCGCCGCCGCCGCCACCATTTGGCGTAGCGGTGGGAGACAAGGCGGGTGTCGCCGTCTGCGTCACGATGGACGTCGCGGTAGGCGTTGAAGTGGGCGTCGAGGTCGATAACTGTGTCGACGTCGGCGTGACGGTCGGCGTATTCGTCGCCGTTTGAGTTCCCGTGGGCGTCAGAGTCGGTGTCAAGGTGAGCGTCGGCGTGTTCACCGGCGTGTTCGTCGGCGTGTTCGTTGGCGTGATGGTCGACGTATTCGTCGCGGTTTGAGTTCCCGTGGGCGTTTGCGTCGGCGTCAAAGTAGGCGTCGGGGTCGGCGTATTCGTGGGCGTATCGGACGGTGTCGCCGTCGGAGTATTCGTCGGCGTCCGGGTGGGGGTCTGGGTGACGGTCGGCGTCGGCGTATCCGTCGGCGTATTCGTCGGCGTCGGGGGTGGAGGAGTCACGCTCGGTGTCGCCGTCGGAGTCTGCGTCGGCGTCTGCGTCGGTGTCTGGGTGACGGTCGGCGTCGGGGTGTCTGTCGGCGTCGGGGTCAGTGTGGGCGTCAGGGTGGGCGTGGGTGTCAAGGTGGGCGTGAGCGTGAACGTCGACGTGGGTGTCACGGTGGGCGTGAGCGTAAACGTCGGCGTGGGCGTCAGGGTGGGCGTCAGCGTGAACGTCGGCGTGGGCGTCGACGTCGGCGTCTGTGTCGGGGTCGCCGTCGGAGCGAGAATCGCGACCGTGATCGTCTTGCTGCCGGAGACCACGTCGTCGAACAGCGGCGACGTGTGCACGGTGCCGTTGAAGTCCACCTTGGCCGTCGCGGTGAAGACGCCGGCATTCACGTTGATCGGACAAAAAATCGGTGCAAAAGTGTTCGAGGTCTCGGATGCCTGCGAATAACCGGACGCGACCGGGATCCCTACCGGGGATGGGGTTCCGTCCGCCTGCGGACAATAGAACGTAATCGTGATCGCGTCGGCGTCACAAGCGATCGTCCCCCCTGACGGATTGCTGCTCACGTTCGAAATCGTGATCGTATAGGTTTCCGTCGATCCGTTCACGATGAAGCCGTTCGGATTCTGAGTCACAATGACCTTGAGGGCTGTCTCGTTGCAGCCCGCGGGCGACTGGGCGTACGGGTTTCGCGAGCGGACGCGAACGACGCGCCGCGGCACCTCCTGCGAAGATCCTCCGGAGATCGCGCGGAAAGAACCGCTCTGGGCGCGCGCCAGATTCGAACGCTCGACGAACCCGAGAAGCAGGCCGACCGCAATCGCCACGAAGCCCGCAGTCTTCAAGACGGTCGGCGTCCGACCGTTCCCGCCTCTGGAAGTATTTCTCAAACGACCCTCCCCGGAAATGCTCGAGACACGCCACTTAATCAAATGAACTGCGCCCCGATTCGGTGACGATATCGCATACACATTATTGAATCAATACCTCGGGCCGCATCAGTCGTGGCATCCTTGGATCGCCTTGTGGATAGCCTGGGCGCAACTCGCATCGCTTCTCTTCTCCCTGACCGCGGCGTCGTTCGGAATCCTCGCGATCACACTCCTCGGAATCGCGCGCGGCCGGCGCGGGCTCGCTCTCTACACGGTTCTCGCGCTGGGCGTCGCGACGCTGCTCGCGGCTCCGCTCCTCTTTGACGACAATCTGCGGCCCCGCGTCGAGACCGCTCTCGGCGCGGGCCTGCCGCTGGTTGCCGGGGCATTCCTGGCGGTCCTCGCGCGCGGCGCCCGCGGAACGCGCGCCTTCCTCTTCGCGGCCTTCAGCGTGCTGGTCCTCTCGGGAGCCGCGGAGCTTGCCGCCCGGCGCGGGGTTTTCGTCGCGCGTCCCGTCGTTCCGCCCCTCGGCGTCGGATTCGTGCTCTTCACGGCCCTCCTCCTGCCACGCGTGGCCGAGCAGGAGAGGCGCCTCTTCACGCGCGCGACGACCGACCCGCTCACCGGACTCCTGAACCGCGCCGCTTTCGAAGAACGCGCCCGCGCCGAGCTCGTGCGCGCGGGCCGGACGGGCCGGGGCCTCGCCATCGCGATGCTCGACCTCGACCACTTCAAGAGCTTCAACGACCGCTACGGGCATCCCGCGGGAGACGCCGCCCTGACAGCCGTCGCGCGCGCCATCGCGCGGACGGTCCGCGGCATCGACGCGGCTGGCCGGTACGGAGGCGAGGAGTTCATCGTTCTCTTCGTGGAGGCCGACGTCGACGCGGCTCTGCCCGCGCTGGAGCGCGTCCGCGCGGCCGTCGCGGGCCTTGGCCCTCCGCGGATCGCGCGGACGATTACCGTATCGGCGGGCGTGGCGGTCCACCAAGGTCTCTTCGAGAAGACATCTTTCGCATCGCTCGTCGCCCGCGCGGACGCGGCGCTCTACGCGGCCAAAAAAGCCGGGCGCAACCGCGTCGCGGTCGAGGAAACGCCGCCGCCGAAAGCGCCGGGTGACGTCCGCTACCGCTAGGCGGCCGGTGTTCTATACGGCAAGCACGCGCGCGAGCCGGGAGATTCCCTCTTCGATGCGCGCGCGCGATGTCGCGAACGAGAGCCGCACGCACCGATCCTCGCCGAACGCAACGCCCGGCGTGACCGCGACGGCGACGGTTTCGAGGAGCGCCTTCGCGAAACTCTCGGACCCCGTGACGGGAACTCCCCCGAGCACGCGCCCGTAGTGCGCCGAAACGTCCGGAAACGCGTAGAAGGCGCCCCCCGGCGGCGCGCACGTGACGCCCGGCAGCGCGTTGAGCGCGGGGATCAGGTACTCCCTCCGGCGCGCGTACTCTTTCAGCATGCCCTCGACAGCGGGCTCCGATTCGTCCGGACGCGTGAGCGCGGCGAGGGCGGCCTGCTGCGTGATGGAGCAGACGTTCGACGTCGCGTGGCCCACGATGCGGTTCATCAGGTCGATGAGCGCCTTCGGCCCGGCCGCGAAGCCGACGCGCCAGCCCGTCATGGCATAGGTCTTCGACAGTGTTCCGGCCACGAGAACCGTCTCGGGAAACTCGCGGGCAAACGAGGCCGCAGAGAGATGGCGGCCTTCGAAAACGAAGCGGTCGTAGCACTCGTCGAAGAGAACCGTCCACCCGCGCGAAGCCGCGAGCCGCACGACGCCCTCGACCTCCGCAGGCTCCATCACCGCGCCCGTCGGATTGTTCGGCGTGTTCACGATGATGCCGCGGGTCGCGGGCGTGGCCGCGCGGGCCACGTCGGCCGCGGTGAGGCGGAAGCCGGAGGCCGCGTTCGTCGGCACGAACACGCTCTTCGCGCCCGCCAGCGTCACCATCTCGGGGAACGACACCCAGTAAGGCGACGGAACGAGGACCTCGTCCCCCTCCTCGAAGAGCGCGAGACACGCCGTGTGGAGGGCCTGCTTGCCGCCCGCGGTCACGAGCACCTCCGATGCCGTATACGGCGCGCTCCACTCCGCCCGATAGCGCGCGGCGATGGCTTCGCGCAGCTCCGGAATGCCGGACGTGTCGGTGTACTTCGTGAAATTTGCCTCGATGGCATCGATCGCGGCCCGCTTCACGAAAGCCGGTGTCGTGAAGTCCGGCTCCCCGGGCCCGAAGTCCACGACGTCGACGCCCCTGGCGCGCAGGGCGCCGGCTGCCTTCAGGACCGCGAGAGTCGCCGACCCGGCGACGCGCGAGGCACGGGACGCGAACTTCACCGGAGCCTCAGGACGCGCCACGCGGCCGCGAAGGCGCGGGGTTGTCGTTTTCCGATCACGATCATCGAGATCTCCACAGCGCACCAGCTCGCGTAGACGTAAACCATGAGGCCTCTCGTCGAGGGCAGGGCGAACTGGACCAGCCAGAACACGAACAGGATGCCCGCTTCGAACGCCCGCAGGTCGAGATTCACGAGCAGGAGCCAGCCAAGGAAGCTCTGGAGGATCGTGAGCAGGATCTCCTCGCGCTGGTGCGCGTCGAAGAAGATCGCCGACGGAGTGCCCTTCGAGATCGAGTAGATGACCGGGATGAGGGCGGAGAGAATCGACCACTGGTTGATCGTGGACGAGACGAGGTTCATGACGGCCATCGGCGCCTTCGTGATCTGACGCGCCCAGTTGAAGGCCGAGAGCTTTTCGGGAAACTCCGAAAGAAACGGCGCGACCCACTGCACGAACACGAACTGCGAGACGCCCATGGTGACCGCGATCGCCAGCATCGACTCGACGAAGGAGTGAGCCGACACGAGGAGGATCCCGCCCCCCACGACGAAGATCCCCGCGATGGCCCAGCCCCGCCGCCCGGGCCCCTGGGCGAGCGCCCACTTCGAGACGGCGGGCAGGTCTTCTATTTCCTCGACGTCGCCCGTGCGCGGAGGAACCCGCAGGAGCGCGGCGAGATAGGCGGCGTAACAGAGGGTGAGGATCGCGGCGTCGAGAAGGCCGAGCGAACCCTTCCACCAGATGACGGTGAACCAGGCGAGCGGAGGCAGGAGGCCGATGATCTCGATGGCGTGCTCGTCGTCGAACGTGATCGCGATCCAGGTCTTCCTTTTTCCGGTCCGGCGGGCGAAAAACGCGGCCACGAAGTAGACGAGCGGCCAGCCCAATCCAACCAGCAGGCGAATCGAGCCCGTGAAGTTCGCGATCGCGAGGTGGAGCTTCGATGGGTCCTTGCCGGCCTCCCACGCGATCACGGCCTCGACCGCGAACTCGGGCAGGGTCTGGAGCCACGCGAGCATGGCCAACGCAAGCCCTTGCGAGACCAAAAACTGCGCGGCCTCGGCCCCCCAGGAGACAAGAAATGCCGAAAAGAGGATGGACGGGAACGTCCAGAGGGCAGCGAAAGGCGCCGCCTTCGCGACGGCGGCGGCACCGGCCGCAGGGATTTCGCTCTTCATTCGGCTCGGATTTAAGCACGGCCGCAACCACCGGGCCGTCTTCCGCGTCCCTTTCCGTGAGTTCCGCCACGGAAAGAGCGGATTGGGCGACTATCTTGAGTCGCGATGTCAGATTCCAGCGCTTCTGCGACACTTCCCGAGGACAACATCCCATGCTCACGCGCCGACTCGCGATCCTGGCGATCACTCTCGCAGCCGGCGGCGTCGCGCGCGCCGCGGGACCGGTGGTTCTGCCTTCCTCGTCACTCGCGCCTTCGGGCCCTCCCGTGAGACGGTCTGAAAGCGGCGACTGGCCGAAATACTGCGGAACTCTCGCGTTGGACGGGTCCGCGCCGGGGGAGAGCCTCCTCAAGACGACGAGCGCCCCCGGGCTGGAGCTGCTGTGGACCCGCTTGCTCGACGGATCGGTGGCGTCCTCCCCGACGGTTTCAGGCGGCCGCGTGTTCGTCGGCGACTGGGCGGGCCGCGAATGGAGTCTCGATGCCGGAACCGGGGCGCTCCTCGCGACGGCGAATCTCGGGACCACGCGCGCTCCCGAGTGCAATCCCGCTTCGCTCGGCATCACGTCGGCGGCGACAATTTCGGATGGGCTGCTCTTCGTCGCGGGCGGTGACGACAGCTTCTACGCTCTCGACCCGGAGTCCCTCGCCGTCGTCTGGAAGACCCGGCTCGGCGACAACAGCGAAGCGGGCGGTTACTACGGATGGTGCTCCCCGGCCGCCGCGAACGGGACGGTGCTTCAGGGCGTCTCCAGCAACTGCGACAACCCGTTCGTTCCCGGGCGCCTGGTCGCTCTCGACCCGACAAATGGCAGCGAGGTCGCGGTGGCGAGTCTGACACCCCCGGGTGTCGGCGGCAGCGGCGTGTGGACTTCGCCGGCCGTAGACGAGGCGGCCCGGAAGATCTTCATCACGACCGCCTCGGCGGACCACCTCGAGGACGGCCACGCATTTTCAATGGTCCGCCTCGACCTCGGAACGCTCGCGATCGAGGACGAGTGGCGGGTCGACCAGCCTCTCGCCGCCGAGGCCGACTACGACTGGGGTTCTTCTCCCACGCTTTTCAAGGACGCGAGCGGCAGGCGCCTCGTCGGCGCCGGCCAGAAAGACGGGAGCTACTACGCCTTCGATCGCGACCATCTGTCGGCCGGACCGGTATGGAAGACGCCCATCTGCCGCGACGGCTCGTCCCCGCAGTCCGGAGAGGGTTCGCTCTCGACGGCCGCGTTCGACGGCCGGCTGTTGTACATGGGGGGCGGCGCTCCCCTCGCCTCCCCCGATCCGAACCTGCTCGGCACGGTGACGGCGCTCGACCCCTCGGACGGCCACGTCGTCTGGACGCGGTCCTTCGGCGGCGCGGTCATCGCGCCGATCGCGACGGTCAACGGCCTCGTCCTGTCGACCGCCGGAAAGCTCGCCTTCGCCCTCGACGCCAAAACGGGCGATACGCTCTGGTCCTTCAAGACGAAGGCCTACTGCTTCGGCGGCATCGCCATTTCGAAGGGGCGCCTCTACTTCGGCGATCTGGGGGGGAACCTCTACTGTTTTCGCGTGCCCGACTAGTTAAACAGGGTCATTTCCGGTAGCCCCCGGACAGTGTGAAGATATGCGCCACATGCCGCACCGTAGGCGTTTTTGCCAGGCCCTCCTCGCCTTCGCGTTCCTGTCCGGCCTCGAGGCTGGAGCGGAGACGGTTCAGGAGCCGACCACCGGAGTGACACTCGAGGTGCGATCGGACGGAACCTACGCCGTGACGAGCGGCACGGTCTCGGCCGGCACTCCGGCCTTCGTCTTTCAGGGGTCGCTCGGTCGAGGGGCCGCCGACATTGCGGCGGGATCCGGCGCGGACGCTCTCGGCGACTATCGGGAAATCCGGTTCCGCTTCGAAGACACCTCCGGCCGGAGCGCCAGGATCCGCACCTATTCCTACCGCCCCGTCGTCATCTTCTCGATCTCCTGGCTCGGCAAGAGCACGAATTCGGAGGGGTTTCCACGTCTCGTCGGCCCGGAGATGCCCCACAAGTCCTCGTTTCAGGGCAAGTGGGGAATCTACAAGTTCGACGAGAAGGGCACCGAGGGGCCATGGGCTCAGTTCGACGAACGGGGAAACACCTACATCCTCTCCGCGGCGTCGAATTTCCTCGTCTCCTACCTCGCGCGAAACACGGCGGGCGAAATCGAGAGCCGCATCCACCCCGCGATCAAGACGCTTCCAGCCGGACTGACCCACGACACGCTCCTCGTTTTCGAACGCGGAATCAACCGCGCGTTCGACACGTGGGGACAGGCGTTGACGACCCTCCAGGGAAAGACGCGCCCTCCGAACGACGCGGACCCGCTCCTGAAGTCTCTCGGGTACTGGACGGACAACGGCGGCGCCTACTACTACGACTTCGACCCGGCGCTCGGCTACGAAGGCACGCTCCTCGCGGTCCGGGACGCGTTCGCGAAGGCCGGCGTTCCCCTCGGCTACATGCAGATCGACAGCTGGTGGTATCCCAAGGGAGA
>JARXKK010000077.1 GCA_030278895.1 Acidobacteriota bacterium | reverse complement strand
GACGTCGAAGCGCAAGGCGCCCAGCCTAGTCCAGGAGGCCCGGCGGCGGGTCGAGCACGATCTTCTTCTTCGCGACGTCCACCGACATGACGATCGGCCGCGAAAACGGAACGTCGCGCGGGCCGCGCGCCGTCTCCACGACGAGAAGCGGCCGCCCGCCCGCATCGGCCAGCTCGATCACGCGGCCGAGAGGGGCGCCCTTCGCGTCCACGACCGCGGCCCCTTCGATCTCCCAGTGGTACACGTAGCCTTCGGGACGGGGAGCGACGTCCTGCGCGTTCACGCTCAGCTCCGCACCCCGAAGCGTCTCGGCCGCCGAGACGTCCGAGATTCCTTCGAAGGTGAGGAGAACGCGGCGCTGATGCGGGCGCACCGCCACGATGCGCATCTCTCGCGCCTCGCGCGAACCGCCGGAGAGGCGGACTCTGAGCCCTTCCAGGAATCTCTCCGGAAAATCCGTCAACACCTCGACGACGACCTCTCCCTTGAGGCCGTGCGGTTTCAAAACGCGGCCGATGACGATCCGGTCGTCGGGCGCGGGGGCGGAGGCCATGGGAGTCTTGCCGCCTCTTCCGGGGGCGCTCAGGCCTTCTGGGCGATGAGGCGCTTGACCGTCTCGGACGGGGTCGCACCCTTCGCGATCCAGGCCTTCGCCTTGTCGCGGTCGAAATTGACGATCGGCGGGTTTTTCGTCGGGTCGAAGTGCCCGAGCTCCTCGACGATCTTCGCGGTGGGCGTGCGTCGCGAGTCGGAGACGACGATGCGATAGGCGGGAGCGTTGGTGCCGCCGACGCGGCGCAGACGGATCTTGAGCATGGTGATTCCTTCCGTTTCCTCGGGGACGAGGTCAGCCGCGCATCCGCGCGGCTCCCTTCATCATCTTCTTCATCGAAAGATATTGCTTGAGAAGCTGGTTCACCTCGGGCACGGACGTGCCCGAACCCCTCGCGATGCGCTTCTTCCGGCTTCCGTCGAGGATCTTAGGATCCTCGCGCTCGGCCGGCGTCATCGAATCGATCATCGCCTCGAGGCTCTTCGTGGCGTTCTCCGGAATCTCGAGGTTCGCGAGCCCCTTCAGGGGACCGATTTTCGGCAGGTGTCCGAGAAGACTTCCGAGCGGGCCCATCTTCTTGAGCTGCGCCATCTGCTCGCGGAGGTCGGTCAATGTGAACGTGTTCTTGCGCAGCTTCTCGGCGGCGCGGAGGGCAGCGGCCTCGTCGGTCTCGGCCGAGACCCTTTCGATCAGCGTCAGGACGTCCCCGAGACCGAGGAGGCGCGAGGCGGCTCGATCGGGATGGAAAAGCTCCATCTCGCCAACCTTTTCACCGGTCCCCACGAACTTCAGCGGCTTGCCCACGACCGTCGCGATCGAGAGAGCGGCGCCTCCGCGGGCATCGCCGTCCGTCTTCGTGAGGATGACGCCCGTGAGCGGCAGCTTCGCGGCGAAGGCCGCGGCAGACCGCACGGCATCCTGACCGGTCATCGCGTCCGCCACGAAGAGAATTTCA
Organism: Acidobacteriota bacterium; assembly: GCA_030278895.1. Lineage (GTDB taxonomy): Bacteria > Acidobacteriota > Thermoanaerobaculia > UBA5066 > UBA5066 > Fen-183. Next base: position 13,087 of record JARXKK010000077.1, on the reverse strand, counting down.
TCGGGCTCCGAGGCTTCCCGGATCCGCGCCACCTCGTCCATCAGCGCGTCGTCGATGTGAAGGCGCCCGGCCGTGTCGACGATCGCGACGTCGTAGCCGAGGAGCTTCGCGTCTTTCACGGCGGACTTCGTGCGCTTGACGGCATCCATCTCGCCCTTCGGGTCGAACGCCATGAGGCCGTTCTCCTTCGCGAGCGTGCGCAGCTGCTCCGTCGCGGCAGGCCTCTGGACGTCCGCGGGCACCAGGAGCACCTGCTTCCGGAACGAGGTCTTCAGATAAAGAGCCAGCTTCGCGGCCGTCGTCGTCTTGCCCGAGCCCTGGAGGCCCACGAGCAGGATCACGGAGGGGCGTTTCTTGAGCGCGAGGGGCGCCTGTTCGCCCCCGAGGACACGCGTGAGCTCGTCCCGCACGATCTTGATGACCTGCTGCGCCGGCGAGAACGAGGTGAGGACTTCCTGCCCGACCGCCTTCTCCCGGACCCGGGCCGTGAAGTCCTTGACGACCTCGAGGTTCACGTCGGCCTCGAGGAGGGCCGTCCGGATCTCCTTCAGGGCCTCGTCGACGTGGAACTCCGTCAGGTGACCCTCGCCACGAAGTTCCTTGAAGACGCGCTGGAGGCGATTTGAGAGGGAGTCGAACATGGGCCGGGCCGCGGAGTCTAACAGGCCGCCCGAGACGTGGGTGGGGACGCCAAATCACTCATGGGCTTGACAGAAGAGACGAATTCCGTATCATCCTCGGTGAAGCTCGAGGCGGAACCGTCCGCCTATCGGCTGGCGGTGTCACCGAAAACTGTCACCGAAAACCGTGGCCCTCGAGTCCGGATTTCCGGTTCCACGATTCCAACAACCAGACAGGCCAATCACGACCTGATCCATCAAGAAACAAGGAGCACCTCGAAATGAAGAAGTTCATGTCCGCCCTCGTCCTCGTCGCCGTCGCCTCCTCGCTCGCTGCCTGCGCCAAGGTCGAGGAGAAGAAGCCCGAAATGAAGACCGAGGCCCCCAAGGTCGTCGAGGAGACCGCCAAGACGACTTCCACGACCACGACCTCCACCGCCCCCGACGCCATGACGGCGACGACGGCGACCACGACCACCACGACTTCCACGGTCACGACGGCCTCCCGCCCCGCCACGAAGTAAGCGGTTCCTCGGGAACCGATACGATGACGCCCCGGCGCACGCCGGGGCGTTTTCTTTAGGAGGAACCGATGAAGCCCTCGTCCCTTCCCGCGGCGATCCTCTTCGGGGGCTTCCTTCTGGGCGGGCCGGCCGCCTCGGCGGACACGATCTCTTCGACGGATTCGTTCCTTCCCGGCGTGCACGTCAATGGCGCATCGGGCGTGTATCGGACCGACGTGACGATCTTCAACCCGGATCCGCTCATGGCCGAGGTCGTCGACATCTTTTACGGCGAGGCCGATCGCGACGGGACGGCACGCCCTGTCTACCGGCTTCCGGGCGGCCTCGGGCCGCTCGCATCCGTCACGCTCTCCGACATCGTGCTCTCGACGTTCGGCCTCGGCTCGAGCTATGGTCTTCTGGAGATCAAGAGCTCTTCCGGAACGCCGGTTCAGGTCACGAGCAACACGTACAACGTGGCCGGCGCGGTGCCCGGCACCTATGGCCAGTTTTCGCCCGGCCAGCCCTTCCGGAACGCGGTCGGTTTCGACAACTCGATCGCGGGAGACCTCTACGTCACGGGAATCCCGAACGACGGGAACCATCGGACGAACGCGGTCGTCATGAACCCCACCGGTATCCCGCTGGAGGCCGGCGTGCGCCTGTGGGACGCCTCCGGCGTTCCCTACAAGGTCGTCCTCGTGAGCGTCCCTCCCTGGTCGCTCCACCAGCTCAACGACATCTTCAACGGCGATTTCGCCTCGGCGTCTCCCCCGCCGGGCGGCCCATGGCGCCTGAGCGTCTTCGTCAACGCCCCGAACGGGGCGCGCGCGCTCTGCTACGCGACCGTCACGGATCTCCGCACGGGCGATCCCTATCTCCTGACCGGCCAGCTCGCCCGGCCCTGAAGAGGCGGACTCCTGCGCGCCCTCCTCGTCGACCTCGGAAACGTCCTCGTCCGCTTCGACCACGGAATCACTCTCCGCCGGCTCGTGGCGACGGAAGGCATCGAAGCGGAAGCCCTGCGCCCGCACCTCTTCGGCCCGCTCGAGCGGGAATTCGATCTCGGACGCCTGACGGCCGACGCGTTCTTTCGCGCCGTCGAAGGCGCCGCCGGCATTCGGCGCCTCCCCGACGATTTCTGGATCCCGGCGTGGCGCGACATCTTCACGCCCGTTCCGTCCGCCCTATCCGCTCTCGGCCGGCTCCAGCGGGACGTCACGCCGGTTCTCATCTCGAACACGAATGTTCTTCACTGGAGCGGCGTCCTCGCCGTCGTGCCGGAGCTCCCTCGTCTCGTTCCTCACCGGGCGCTCTCGTTCGAGATCGGCGCGGCCAAGCCCGACCCTTCGCACTTCGAGGCGGCTCTCGCCCTTGCCGGCGCGCGGGCAGAGGACGCCCTCTACGCCGACGACCGACCCGAGCTCGTCGCGGCGGCGCGGAACCTCGGCATCGACGGCTTCGTCGTGGCCGACCCGGACGACCTCGCGGGCGAGCTCGAGCAGCGGGGGTTTCTCACGCCGGAGACGCCGAAGAGCTTCGGGAGCGGGGCTTCACCGCTCTTCGGGAAGGGCCTGGAAGAGTTCCGAGCGGGCCGCTTCTTCGAGGCGCACGAGGAATGGGAGCTTCTCTGGAAGGGAAGCAGCGGCGACGACCGAATCTTCCTGCAGGGCCTCATTCAGCTCGCGGCGGCGCGGGTTCACATCGGCCGCGGAAATTCCGCACCGGCCGCGCGGCTACTGGCTCTCGCGAAGGAAAAGCTGGATCGTTTCGCCGGGGATCAGGCGGGCATCCGGATCTCCGCGCTCTTCCCCTCCTAGAAAACCGGCAGGATTCCCCCCGCGCGCGCGGCAACCTCCGCGACGAGAGCGCCGTCGGGCACGCGGCTCGTGGCGCCATGAGGGCCCGGCCGCGCGACACCGAGGCGCGTGAGCGCCTCCGAGACGCGCCCGGAGACGCCGCGGGGGCGGGACCAGCCTGCCGCGGCCTCCTCGAGCACGTCCCGGGTGGCTTCCGCGATGCGTTCCGGCCGGAGCGGGACGGCCCAGGCGGCCGCCGCGGCCCCGCGGCCGAGCGCGAGATCTTCCTCGAACGAACGACGCTCCATCGCGCGCGCGAGAAGCGCGACTTCGTCGCCTCCGATCGGAATCTTGTCCGTGAACGCATCCGGCAGCTCGCGGAACCAGCCCGTGTCCGAGACGATGAGCGGAAGTCCGTAGCCCGCGAGCCGGCACACGGCATGCGACGTCTCGCCGAGCGTCGGGAACCTCAGGTTCACGGCGAACGTCGCCGCCGACGCGGCCTGGAAGATCTCCTCCTCCGAGAGATAGCCGCCGAACTTCACGTCCTCCTCGAGGCCGTTCGCCTTCACGAAGCTCCGGAGGGGATCGTCCTCGGCGACGGCGCCGCCCACGAAAAGGAAGGGCCGGCGTCCGGGGGGCAGAGCCGCGAGAGCCTCGAGAATTCTCCCGATGCGCTTCGCCGGCCCGACGATGCCGAGCGTGATGGCGACGGGCCTGTCGAGCGGCAGGCCCAGGGCGGCGCGCGCGTCGGCGGGCGACCAGCGGGGCGTGAGCGCGACGTGCTGCGGGATCGTCACGACGCGCGTGCCCGGACATGCGTCCAGGACCGCGCCCGTCACGAGCGCGGAGTGCGCGATGACCGCCTCCGCGGCGCGAATCACCCCGGCCGACATCGGGAACGCCCACGGGTCGAGGTCCCAGACCGGGACGAGCGGAGCGCGCCGCCGGGAAGCCGCGAACGCTTTCCCGCGCGCGCCGTGCGCCCGCTCGAGCTCGCGCTCGTAATCCTCTTCACGACCGCGCGTGAGATAGCCCGCCGCGAAGAGGTGGTGAAGCACGAACTCATGGAGGACCACGACGGCCGGGGTGCGCCGGCCGGGATCGAAGAGAGCCTCGAGAGAAGGCACGTGGAGGGGATCGTTCCCGATCTCGAAGAGCAGGACGTCGTGACCCGCCGTCAGGGCCTCGCGCGCCTTTTCGGGCTGCCAGGCTCGCGCGTCCACGAGGTCCGCGAGAGCCGGAAACAGCTCCGCGTCGTAGTCGGCAATCCCGGAACGCACCGGAGGAAAAGGACCGATGAACCCGACCGAGAGCCGCGAAGAGGGCCTGGCCGCCGGCGCGCGCCTTCCCGGCTGTCTCACACCTTCTCCCGCGACGCTCTCCAGCACGTCCCGATAGGAGAGCGCGACCCGGTCGGGACGCCGCTCCTCTCCCCACTCCGATGCCGCGCGCGCGCGGATCCTCGCGACGTCGGGCTCGAACGCGAGCCGGGCCATCTCCCCGGCCAGACGGGCGACTTCGTCGCCGCCCACAGGGACCTTCGCGGCGAACGAGTCCGGCAGCTCGCGGAACCACCCCGTGTCCGAGACGATCAGAGGGAGGCCGCTTCCCGCGAGGCGGCAGACGGCGCCCGACGTCTCCCCCATCGTCGGATGGCGAAGGTTCACGCCGAAGTCCGCGGCGGAAGCGGCGCGCCAGAAATCGGCGTCGCTCAGGTAGCCGCCGAACGCGACGTCGTTCCCGAGGCCGTGCGCATCCACGAAAAGGTGGAGCGGATCGTCGTCGGCCACGGCGCCGCCCACGAAGAGGAAGGGACGCCTGGCGGGGGGCAACGCGGCAAGGGCCTCGAGGATCTGGCCGACGCGTTTCGCCGGCGTCACGACACCGAGCGTCACGGCGACCGGGCGATCGAGCGGCAGGCCGAGCGCGCGGCGCGCCATGGCGCGTTCCGTGCGCGGGGCCGGGACGACGTGATGCGGAAGAAGGATGGCGCGCGCCTCCGGGCTCGCCTCGAGAACCGCGCCCCTCACGAGCGCCGAGTGGGCGACGACCACGTTCGCCGCACGGATCACGCCCGCCGACATCGGAAACGCCCACGGGTCGAGGTCCCACAGCGGATTGCGTGCGCCGCGGCGGCTGCGCTCGGCGAAGGCGCGTCCCCGGGCGCCGTGCGAGCGCTCGAGCTCCTTCGCGTAGTCGTTCTCGCGCCCCCGGTCGAGATACGCCGCGGCAAAAAGATGGTGGAGCACGAAGTCGTGAAGCACGACGACGGCAGGCGTTTGCCTCCGAACGTCGAAGAGCGCCTCGACGGACGGCGCGTGCAGCGGGTCGTTCCCGATCTGGAAGAGGAGAACGTCGTGCGCGGCATCGAGAGCGCCCATGGCTGCAGCGGGTTCATAGGAAGAAAGAGAAAGAGAAGTTTGCTTGGAAAGGAAAGAGAAGATCTCGGAGTCGTAGTCCGCAATGCCGGAGCGTGTGGGAGGGAACGGGCCGATGAAACCGACGGAAAGCGGCCGCGGCCGCTTTGCGCCCTGCGCGGTCACCCGATCCCGCCCGCATTCAGCAGTGCCTTCACGGCATTTTCCCAGCGAATCTCTCTTACCTTTTCAAAGCCTCTTTCTCCGAATTTCTTCGCCTTTTCCTTCTCTCCGAGTAGATCCGCCACGGCGGCGCCGAGCGCCGCCGCATCCGGCGCGACGACGCGGCCGTTCTCCCCGTCGACGACGAACTCCAGCGGCCCGCCCGAATCCGTGCACGTCACGACAGGCTTCTTCGAGAGGAACGCTTCGAGCGCGATATAGCCGTAATCCTCGTCCGCCGGCGGGAAGATCACGACGTTCGACGTCGCGTAGAGGCCGAGGAGCTCGTCGTCGGACACGCGGCCCGCGAAACGCACGTCGGCATCGCTCTTTCTTGCCAACGCTTCCAGTCGCGCCCGGTCGGCACCGTCGCCCGCGATCACGAGCCGGAACTTTCCCGCCGCCGCGGCGCCGATCGCGAGGTCCATCCGCTTCCACGCATCGAGGCGGCCCGCGGCGAGCGCGAAGCCCTGAGGCGCCTCCGTGCGGTAGCGGCCCGCGAGCGGCGGCGGATGGTAGAGCGCCTCGGCCTCGATTCCGTTGAACCGCGCGAGGCGGTCCGCGGTGTTCCGCGCGTTCGTGAAGATCTTCTGCGCTTCCGTGAGGCCGGTGCGATCGGTTGCCGCGATGAGCTCGCGCCAGCGCGTGTCTTCGGGCGAAGCCGTGAAGTCGCTCCCTGCCGTTCCGAACCGGTCGTACGCCTGACGGAACTGGTGGATCAGCCAAACGACTTTGTTGTCGTGCCTCACGAGGTAGGACGGGAACTTCATCGGGATCACGAGATCGACACGTTTCCCGTCGGCCTCCGACAGGTCCAGAAGCCTCCACGCGAGCGCCGAGGTCAGGATCTCCGCACGCGGGTACCACTTGAACGGAAGGCGCACGAGCTCGGCCTCGTGTCCGAACGCAACGATCTCGCGCACGAGCCCCTCGGCATGGCGCTCGGCACCGCCCGAGGCGAACGGCACCTGCGCGGTGCAGACGAGGACGCGCGCCATCGGTCCGCCGCTTCTCCTTACTTCACGCCCGTGACGGCGTAGTCCTGCGGCGCGAAGAGCAGGCGCGCGATCGGGGCGAAGCGGGGGTCCTCCGCAAGGCCCGCGGGCAGCGCTTCCGTGTCGGGAACGGGCGAGCGGAAGTCCACCGCGACGTCCTTGAAGCCCGACGCCCGGAGAAGCTGCGCGAGTGAGGGAGCCGGGATGGGCCGCACGTGCGTGAGGTCCATCCAGAACCACCGCATCGCGTAGACGGATTCCGGGTTGACGGTCTCGAAAAGAACACGGCCTCCAGGAGCGAGCTTCCGGACGGAGAGCTCGGCGAGGTCGAAAAGCGAGGCCGGAGCAAGGTGCTCGACGACCTGAAACGCCGTGATGCCCGAGAGCGATGCGTCCGGGCGCGCGCCGAGCCACGAGAAAAGGTCCGCGGCGTCCACCGCGAGGCCCTTCCCGGCCGCGCGCGCCGCCATGACGGGATTCGCGTCGCAGCCGATTCCCGTCACGCCCTCCGCCTTCAGCGCTTCGAGAAATTCTCCCCGTCCGCAGCCGAGGTCGGCCACGGGCCGCGTCGCGCCCCGGAACCGGGCCGCGTCCTTCCCCTGGCGCGCGCGAATGTCGGCTTCGCTGCCGCGAAAGTGCTCCTCGAAGTCGACGTAGAGGCCCGCGCGCAGGGGGTCGTCGGCGCGGAGGGCGCCTTTTGCTTCGGACCCTCGCGCGTCCGGCGGAGCCGCGCCACCCGCGCCGTTCTGCAAATTGCTTCGAAGAGTCGACCACTCGATGCGCAACCCCCGGATCGCCTCGTGCGCCCCAAGAAGTTCGACGGCTTCTTTCTCCCTCTCTCTGGCCAGCGCCTCGAAGCGCGCGTCGCGATCCTTTTCGAGGGCATCCAGCCGGCGCTGGCTCGCGCCGAGGTCCCGGCCCGCGCTCTCGCGGGCCGCGGCTTCCCTTCCGACCCTCACGGAGAGATCCGAAAGGTCGGCAACCACCCGTTCCAGGCGCTCCCGCGCCGCGACGGTCGCGGCCTCCGCGTGCCGCGCGGTCTCCCTCGCCTCCGCGGACACCGAGGCGAAGTCGTTGAGGCTCGCCGCCGTCTCGAGCAGCGCCCCGCGCAGGGCCTCGAGGAGCGCGGAATTGAAAGTCGTCTGGTCCCGCGTGACGATCCGGAGGACGCGCAGCAGGGCTGCCTTCAGGGGACGCAGAGCGGCCCCCGCGGGAAGCACGGGCGACACGAAGCGTCCAGCGTTTTCCAGCATCGCCCTCGGGCCCGCGTACGAGGGGCCGCCCGACGTGGAGCCAGCCGAACCAAACCGCGAGCCCGCGATCCCCTGGGACGCGAGACCCGAGCCTTCGAACGCCGCGAGCGAAGCGATCTGACCCGCGAGATTTGCGGCGAGAGCCGCGACGTCGCTTTTTGCCGCGTCCTCGGGCTTGCCGCTCATCCGTCGCTTATATTAGCGGGATCGAAGATGAGGAGTGTCATGCAGAAGCTGAAGGCCGCCGCGGCTCGCTACGACCACCTGATTCCCTGGCTGATTCTCGCTCTCGTGCTCGGAGCGACGGGCGCCGTCCTTCAGGTACTGATCGTCAAGCTGATCCGCTGACCCGCGCCTCGCGCGCTCGTTCCCTCAGCACCCGGACGACCATCACGCCCACGGCGAGCGCCATCGGGCCTATGAAAACGCCCAGGAGCCCGAAGGCGGGGATGCCGCCGAACACCCCCAGAAAGACAACCAGGGTCGACATCTCCGTATCCTTGCGGCCGATGAGGAGCGGCTTCAGCACGTTGTCGGCCAGCGTGGACGTCACGAGCACGTTCCAGAGCAGGAAGAAAATCGCCATCCCGGTCCGTCCTTGAATGAAGAGTGCGACGAGTCCCGGCAGCCAGACGATCGCCGTGCCCCCGAGGGGGAGCAGCGAGAGAATTCCCATCGCAACACCCGCGAGGATCGGTGACGGGAAACCCGCGACGAGCCAGGAGAAACCACCAGCGGCGCCCTGAATCACCGCGCACACGAGCGACCCCTTGAAGATGGACTCCATCATGCCGCCGAGCGACTTCATGGTCTTCTGGCGCTCGGCGTCGCCGATCGGAATCAGGTCGCTGATCGCCTCGGCCAGGCTCGCGCCGTCGACCAGCAGGAAAAAAAGCAGGAAGAGGGTGAGAACGAAGGTCAGTATCGCGTCGAGAAGCGAAAGCGCGACGTTTCCGCCCTCGGCCGCGAGCGCCGCCGACGCGCGCGCAAGGAACTCCCCGCCCTTCGCCTGGAGCTCCTCCGCCGAAAGACCGGTTCGTATCTGGGCCCACGCGACCGCTCTCCCGACACCCGGCACGGCCAGCACGTCTCCGAGCGACCGCAGCTCCCGGGCGCGGAGCTTCTCTCCGACGCTCGTCACGACCTCCGACGCCTGATTCACGATCGCCTTTCCGAGGAGGAGGGCCGGAAGAAGCACGACGAGTCCCGTCGAGATCGAGAGCGCCGCCGCCGCGAGCGTCGCGCGCCTGGGAAAGCGCGCCTTCAAGCGCCGCCAGATCGGCCAGAGGGCCACCGCGAGGATCCCGGCCCAGGCGGTGGCCGTCAGGAAAGGGCGGAGGATGACGAAACAGAGCACGCCCGTCCCCAGCACGAGAAGCAGAAAGAAGACGAACGCATACGGATGGGTTTGTGCTCGGGCCGACACGGAGCGAGAATGACACGAAAAGGGGTTGCTAGACTGGCGTGTCATGCGGCCCGCTGCCTCGCGCGTTCCCCGCCAGCCTCCCCCTCCTCTTCCGGAAGACCCCGCCGGCCTTTCCCGGGCCGCGGTAGAGGCGGCTCGCGCGCGCGGATTCGCGGCGGCCGGAGTTCTCGCCGCCTCCCGGCCCGTCTCTTTCGAGCGCTACCGGGCGTGGCTCGAGCAGGGTTTCCACGGAGAAATGGCGTACCTCGAGCGGGATGCCGCAGCCCGCATGCGTTTCGACGCGATCCTTCCGTTCACGAAATCGGTCCTCGCGGTCGCCCGCGCGATTCCCGGCCGCGGCCCTGGAAACGTTGCGCAGTACGCTCGCGGAGAGGACTATCACCGCGTCGTCCGAAGGCATCTGAAGGAGGTCATCGAGGACCTCCGCCCCCTCGCGCCCCCCGGCTCGCACTTTCGCGTATGCGTCGACACGGCACCGCTCCTCGAGCGCGAGATCGCTGCCCGCGCCGGCCTCGGGTTCATCGGGAAGAACGGCCTCCTCATCGTTCCGGGTCTCGGGTCGCACGTGGTCCTCGGAGAGATCCTGACCGACGTCGCGCTTGCCCCGACCGCGGCGCCGGCCGACCCGGGAGCCGACCGTTGCGGTTCCTGCACGGCGTGCCTCGACGCCTGTCCGACGCAGGCCTTCGTCCTTCCGCGCGTCCTCGACGCGCGGAAGTGCCTGTCCTATCTCACGATCGAGAAACACACGCCCTTCACAGCGGCGGAGGAAAGGGCCCTCGGAGGCCGCCTCTTCGGCTGCGACGACTGCCAGGACGTCTGTCCCTTCAACGAAGCCCGCGGCGCCCGGCCCATGGGCCCCGCGGCGTCCATCGACCCGGGCGAGGTTCTCGCGCTATCGGAAGAAGGCTTTCGCGCGCGCTACTTCGGCTCGGCCGTCTGGCGCGCCACGCCGGCGGGACTCGCCCGGAACGCCGCCGCGGCTCTGCGGCGCGAGGCGCGCGGATGAACGGGCCGGCCGGCACGCGCCTCGTCGTCGCGGGAGTCTTCGTGCGCGCGGGCCGCCTTCTGATGTCGCGGCGCCCCGCCGGCGGCGCCTGGCCCGGCCTCTGGGAGCTGCCGGGCGGCAAGGTCGAGGACGGGGAGACCCCGGAAGAAGCGCTCGCGAGGGAGTGGAAGGAGGAGCTGGACGCGATACCGGTGGGGCTCTCGCCCTTCCACTTCTCCACGACCGCCGGAGTCGGTCCGGAGGAGTTCTCGCGACACATCACGCTGCTTTTCTTCGAAGTGATTGGGGTCGCGGGCGAGCCCCGCGCCGTCGCCGTGGATGCCGTGCGCTGGTGCACGGTCGCCGAGGCGAAACTCCTTCCGATGCCGCCCGCGGACGCGCCCGCGCTGGGCCGGCTCCTCGAGAAGGCCGGAGGCGACGTCTTTGAAGACACCGAGTCCGAGAAGGGCCGGGACCTCGTTCGCGCGCTCGCCTCCCGCTCCCCCTTCATAGAAAATTCCGAATCCCTCTCCTCGATCCGCGCCCTGGCGTTCCGCAAGCCACGACCGAACGGCGACGGTGTCGTCTCCGGCCTCCTCGTCGCGACGCCGGACGGGGCGCGCGCCTACCGAAACGTCTGTCCCCACGTCTCGATTCCTCTCGACCGTGGCGGCGAGCCGCTTCTCACGGCGGACGGCCTCTTCCTCGTGTGCCGGAACCACGGCGCGCTTTTCAATCCCGAGGACGGCTTCTGCGTCGCCGGGCCCTGCGAGGGCGAGTCGCTCGTTCCGCTTCCCGTAATCCGAAACGGCGTCGGCTGGGCGCTCGACGACGGGCCGGCGCGATGACGTTCACGATCCTGATCGTCCTCTACTTCCTCTGCGCGGCGGCGTCCGCGTTCTTCTCGTCGGCCGAGACGGCGATCACGTCCCTCTCGGAGGCCGCCGTGTTCCGTCTCCGAAATTCAGGCGAGAAGAAGGCCCAGCGGCTCGAAAGGCTGCGGGAGGACCTGCCGCGCACGATCGGAACGCTTCTCGTCGGCAACACGCTCGCGAACGCGGCCGCGGGCTCGCTCGGCGCCGGCCTCGCGATCGCGGCCTTCGGCGAGAAGTGGGGCGTTCTCGTCGCCACGGTCCTGACGTCCGTGCTTCTTCTCGTCGTCGCGGAGGTGACCCCCAAGACGATCGCCGCGCGGCGCCCCGAGCAGGTGGCGCTCCTCTTCGTCTATCCGATGGAGCTTTTCGTGAGCCTGCTCGCGCCCGTGACGCGCCTCCTCTCGGCTGTCGCGCGCTGGATCCTCGGTCCGTTCGGGGCCGACGCGCCGGCGGACGTCACGGGAGACGACGTCCGGAGCGTCATCGACCTCTCGCGCGAGCAGGGCGGCCTCAAGCGCGAGGAAACCGAGCTCCTGCACGCCGTCCTCGCTTTCGGGCAGACGCCCGTCCGCGAGGCCATGGTGCCCCGCGCGAAGATCGTCCTCCTGCCCGTCGCCGCGACCTTCCTCGAGGTCGAGGCCGCTTGCCGCGAGCATCGCTACAGCCGCTACCCCGTGTACCGCCAGAACTCCGACGACATCATCGGCATCCTGCACGTCAAGGACCTGTTCGACGTCTCGGACTCGGAAGAGAAAGCGTTCGAGCTGGGCCGCTACCTTCGCCCGGCGATTTTCGTCCCGGAGCTCAAGCGCTCCGAGGACCTCTTCCGCGAGATGCGCCGCCGGCGTTTTCACATGGCCGTCGTCGTCGACGAGAGCGGCGCCGTGGCCGGCCTCGTGACCCTGGAGGACCTCATCGAGCAGATCGTGGGCGACATCTTCGACGAACACGACGAGCCCGCCGGACGACCCGAGCACGACGGGACGTCGCTCCTCGTGGAAGGGGCGTATCCTCTGGCCTCGCTCGAGCGCGATCTCGGAGCCTCGTTCGACGACCCCGACGACGAGACCGTCGCCGGCTTTCTCCTCCGCAAGTTCGGGCGCATCCCGCGAGCCGGAGCCCGGACCCGAGAGGGCGACCTCGAATTTCTCGTCGAACGCGCGTCGCCTCGCGCGATCGAACGCATCCGCATCCTCCGCGTCCCGGCCCAACCCGCCGCGCCGGCCGACGCACGAAAGGCCCCAGGAACGTGACCCAAGAACCTCGCACCGTGACCCTTCTCGCCGGCGACGGAATCGGCCCCGAGATCACCGCGTCCGTCGTCTCCATTCTCGCGGCAGCCGGCGCCAGCATCGTCTGGGAGCGCCACGACGCCGGCGAAGCGAGCATCGAGCTCGCAGGGATGCCGCTTCCCCCCTCGACGCTCGCGTCGATCCAGCGCACCGGCGTCTGCCTGAAGGGCCCCGTCGGGACCCCGATCGGCAAGGGCTTCAAGAGCGTGAACGTGACGCTCCGCCAGACGCTGGACCTCTACGCGAACCTCCGGCCCGTGAAGAACGTGCCCGGCGTCCCCGCGCGCTACGGCGACCTCGACCTCGTCGTCGTGCGCGAGAACACCGAGAGCCTCTATTCGGGCATCGAGCACGTCGTCGTGCCGGGGGTCGTGGAGTCGATCAAGATCATCACCGAGAAGGCGTCCACCCGCATCGCGCGCTTCGCGTTCGAGTTCGCGCGCGCGCACGGGCGGAAGAAAGTGTCGATCGTGCACAAGGCGAACATCATGAAGCTCTCGGACGGGCTCTTCCTCGACTCCTGCCGCAACGTCGCGGCCGGCTACCCGGACATCGAGGTGAACGACGTCATCGTGGACGCCGCATGCATGAAGCTCGTCATGAACCCGAAGCAGTTCGACATTCTTCTTCTCGACAACCTCTACGGCGACATCATCAGCGACCTCGCCTCCGGCCTCGTCGGCGGTCTCGGCGTGACGCCGGGCGCGAACCTGGGCGAGACGTGCGCCGTCTTCGAGTCGGTGCACGGCTCGGC
>JARXKK010000076.1:12763-15134 GCA_030278895.1 Acidobacteriota bacterium | reverse complement strand
CGCCTAGTACGGCATCTCGTCGTCCTCGAGCCCGAAGTAATGCCCGAGCTCGTGAACGATCGTGTCCTTGATCTCCGTCACCGCTTCCCGGCTGCTGCTCGTGTTGCGGAGGATGGGGCCGCGAAAGACGACGACCTGCGGCGGGAGGCCGGGGAGCATGTCCCACGTCATCTCCGTGCGCATCGGGCCGCGGTAGATCCCGAAGAGATCCTCGTCGTCGGGCGTGTCCGTCAGCTCGTAGTCCTCGTCCGTCGGCTCGTCCTCGACGGCGATGACGACGTTCTCGATCCGCGCCTGAAACTCCTCCGGCAGCTCCGCGATCGCCTTTTCGACGAGCTTCTCGAACTCGGTTTTCGTGAGGCGGGGCGGGCGGGCCACGGCGCGATTCCCTAGTCGACCCGGAAGAGCCGCCTGAAGTTGTCCGTCGTGACGCGCGCGACCTCCTCGACGGAGACCCCCTTGACCTCGGCGAGGCGCGCGGCCGTGCGCGGGAGGTAGCTCGACTCGTTCGGCTTGCCCCTGAAGGGCGCCGGCGCGAGATACGGCGCGTCCGTCTCGAGGAGCATCGAGCCGAGCGGCAGCGCGGCGGCGGCGTCACGGACGTTGTCGGCCGTCTTGAACGTGAGCATCCCCGAGAAGCTCACGAGGTAGCCGAGCCCGAGCGCCCGCTCCCCCGTCGCGACGTCGGCGCAGAAAGAATGGAAGACGCCGCGCGGCGTCTCCGGGGTGCCGGGGTACTCCGCCGCGAGGATCGGCAGGAGGTCGGCCTCGCTGAGCCGGTTGTGGAGAAGGACCGGGAGATTCCGCTCCTTCGCGAAGCGCAGCTGCGCGGCGACGACACGCTTCTGGACGTCGCGCGGCGAGTGGTCGTAGTGGTAGTCGAGGCCGATCTCCCCCACCGCGACGACCTTCTTCGAGGCGCAGAGCTCTTCGAAAATTCTGAGATCCCGGTCCTCGTCGAACTCCTTCGCCTCGTGCGGATGGAACCCCACGGCCGCATAGACGCCGTCGTGAGCTTCGGCGGTCTCGACGGCGCGGCGCTGGTCCTCGCGGTCGGTGGCGGGCACGAGGATGCGCGTAACCCCCGCGTCCCGTGCGCGCGCAACCAGCTCTTTCAATTCGGCCGCGCTCGGGGCACGCGGCGCGCTTTTCATCTCGCCGCCTTCGAAAACCATCGTGAGATGGCCGTGCGAGTCCGCGAGCTCGAGCATCGTCAGCGCAGGACCGGGCCTGAGAGAGCCGGATGCTTCCCGTAGAAATCCACGATAGCGGCCCACGCCTCGGCGCCCCCCTCGGCCCAGGAGATGAGATCGAGGTCCTCGGGCGCGATGCCGCCTTCCTCGACGAGCATCTGCCAGTTGATGAGCTTCTCCCAGTAGGCGCGGCCCACGAGGACGATCGGGACGCGCTTCATCTTCCCGGTCTGAACGAGCGTCAGCGTCTCGAAGAGCTCGTCGAGCGTGCCATAGCCGCCCGGGAAGGCCACGAGCGCGCGCGCGCGCATGAGAAGGTGCATCTTGCGAATGCCGAAGTAATGGAACCGGAAGCAGAGCGAGGGCGTGATGTACGCGTTGGGCCATTGCTCGTGCGGAAGCTGGATATTGAAGCCGACCGACTTTGCGCCCATGTCCCACGCGCCGCGATTCGCGGCCTCCATCGCGCCCGGGCCGCCGCCCGTCGTGATGACGAAATCGCACATGCCGTTCGCCTGGCACGTCGTCGAGACGATCCGTCCGAACTCACGCGCCTCCGCGTACCAGCGGTCCCCCTCCTTGAGGCGCGCTCCGCCGAAAACGACGACCGTCGTCCGAATGCCCTCCTTGTCCATCTGCATGTCGGCCTTCTCGAGCTCGAGCATGAGCCGCACCCCGCGCAGCTCGCGGCGCGCGAGAAAGGAGACATCCTCCTGCGCCGTCAGGTAGGTCGGCGACGCGAGGCTCGCCTCGAGGTTCGCCTTCGCGGCCGGATCGTCCGGCACCGGCGGCGACGGCGGCAGAGGCCGGGGGCTGTTGTCGCCGTCGTTGGTGCTGGACACCTATTTCACCTTCGCTCCCGAAGGGACGGCCGGGTCGACCATGAGGAGCGACGGCTCGCCCGTCTCGGGGAGGGTCGCCGCAAGGATCATCCCGTTCGACTCGACGCCCATGAGCTTTGCCGGCGCGAGGTTCGCGACGAAGACGAACTTCTTGCCGACGAGCTGCTCGGCCGTGTACGCCGTCGCGATGCCGCCGACGATCGTGCGGACTTCCTCGCCGATCCTGACCGTCATCTTCATGAGCTTCTTCGACTTCTCGACCTTCTCGGCGGCAATCACCTCGCCGACACGGAGGTCTAGCTTCAGGAAGTCGGAAATAGGAATTTTTGCTTCGGA
>JARXKK010000076.1:0-12663 GCA_030278895.1 Acidobacteriota bacterium | reverse complement strand
AAATATTCTTTCGCGTCCGCCCTCGGAAACAGAGGCGGCGCAGCCGGGAGCGGAGCGTTCAGCGTGAGCCCACCCCACGCGAGATCGGGAGGCCGGATGGCTTCGGCGTTCTTCTCGATGCCGAGCCGCCGGAAGACCTCCGTCGCGGTGCGCGGCGCGATGGGCGCGAGCATGCATGCCGCGACGCGCAGGCCCTCGAGCGTCGCGTAGTGGATGCGATGAAGGGCAGGCGTCACGCCCTCGACCTTGACCTTCTTCCAGGGCTCCTTCGCGGCGATGTAGCCGTCGATCCGCGTCACGAGCGTGCGCACGGCCGCGGCCGCATCCTGAAGGCGGTAGCTCTCGAAGGCAGACGTCCACGCGGCAACGGCGTCGATCGCGGCGCTTCGGACCTCGTTGTCGTCGCACGTCTCGGCGGGCGTCTTGCCGCCGAAGGCGTCTCCCGACATCTTCACGGCCCGCGACAGCGTGTTGCCGAGCCCGTTCGCGAGGTCGGCGTTGTAACCCGCGAGAAAATCCTCGTCGGAGAAGTTCGCGTCCTGCCCGAACGACATGGCCGAGACGAGGTGCCAGCGCAGCGCGTCCACGCCGAAGGCGGCGACGAGGTCGTCGGGCCTCACGACGTTGCCCGTGGACTTGGACATCTTCCTGGCATCGCGGAGCCACCATCCGTGTGAGACGACCTGGCGCGGAATGGGAAGGCCGGCCGACATGAGGAACGCCGGCCAGTAGACGGCATGGAAGCGGAGGATGTCCTTGCCGATGACGTGTATGCCCGGCCAGTAACGCTCGTAAAGAGAGAGGTCCTGAGAGCCGAACCCGAGTGCGGTGATGTAGTTCACGAGCGCGTCGAGCCACACGTAAACGACGTGCCCCGGGTGTCCCGGGAACGGGATGCCCCACGAGATCGTCGTGCGCGACACGGAGAGGTCCTTGAGGCCCCCCTCCACGAACGAGCGCACTTCGTTCAGGCGCGACTCGGGGAAGACGAACGGTTTCCCGTCCACGCCCTTCTCGAAGAGCTCGAGAAGGCGGGGCCCGTACTTCGACAGGCGGAAGAAGACGTTCTCCTCTCGCTGCCACTCGGTCTTGAAGCCATGGACCGGGCAGTTCCCGTCGACGAGATCCTTGTCGGGATAGAACGCCTCGCAGTTCGCGCAGTACCAGCCCTCGTGCCCCGCCGTGTAGAAATCGCCGGCCGCTTCGATGCGTCGGATGATCTCCTCGACGCCCGCCCGGTGGCGCGGCTCCGTCGTGCGGATGAAGTCGTCGTTCGAGATACCGAACTCTTGCCAGAGATTCCGGAACGTCGGCGCGTGGCGGTCGGCGACGACGATCGGAGCGACGCCTTCCTTCTTCGCGACCCTTTCGATGTTCTGGCCGTGCTCGTCCGTGCCGGTCAGGAAGCGCACGTCCTCGCCCCGCTGGCGGAAGTAGCGCGCGAGCGTGTCCGTGACGACCGTCGTGTAGAGGTGCCCGATGTGGGGCCGGTCGTTGACGTAGTAGATCGGCGTCGTGAAGTAGCGGCGGGCCATGAAGAATCGAGGATACCGCGCCCGCGCCGCGGCGGCGCCTTGCGGCCTAACCTCGCATCGCGAGGACCCGCGCGGCGATCCGGTCGCCGATCGCGAGAGAGGCCGTGGCGGCCGGCGACGGGGCATTCAGGACGTGGACGATCCGGCCGTGGGGCGCGAGGACGAAGTCGTCTTCGAGCGTTCCGTCGCGGCGGAGTGCCTGCGCGCGAACCCCCGCCCCGCCCGCGACGAGGTCCTCCCCGCGGATGCCGGGCATGAGCTTCTGCAGGGCCTTCACGAACGCGCCCTTGAAAAACGATCGGTGGAGCTCGCCGAGCGCCATTCCGCCGTGCTTCGCGGCGAGGCGCCAGACGCCCGGGTACGTCGCCTCGTCCCACATGTCGCGGAGGTTGAACGACGTCTTCGTGTAGCCCTCGCGCGCGAGCGCCGGGACCGCGTTCGGGCCCGCCTCGGCGCCACCGCCGACGAGGCGCGTGAAATGGACGCCGAGGAACGGGAAGCGCGGGTCGGGCACGGGATAGAGGAGGCCCTTGACGAGCCCCTCGCGTCCCGGCGCGAGCTTGTAGTACTCGCCGCGGAACGGAACGATGCGGACGCCGGCGTCGACGCCGTCGAGACGCGCGACGCGGTCCGCGTGGAGGCCCGAACAGGAGACGGCGTGCCGCGCGGCGAGCTCCTGGCCACCCGCGACAATCCGGACCTCGGAGCCGCCCGAGGAGAGCACCGTCACCCTGGAGAGAAAGCGAAGCTCTACGCCCTTCTTCGAAAGCTCGGCAGCCAGCGTCCGCGCGACGACTCCGTAGTTCGTGATGCCCGTCGGCGGCACGTGGAGAGCCTTGATCCCCGCCGCGTTCGGCTCGATCTTTCTAAGCTCCTCGGGGCCGAGCTCTCGGAGACCCGCGACGCCGTTCTCGCGGCCGCGGCGCGCGAGTTCGTCGAGGCGCGGCAGCTCCTCCTCCGACGTCGCGACGACGAGCTTGCCGCAGATCTCGTACGGCACGCCGTAGGTCCGGCAGAACTCGAGAAGCAGGCGCCCGCCTTCGACGCACGTCTTCGCCTTCTCGGAGCCGGGCTTGTAGTAGAGGCCCGAGTGGATGACGCCGCTGTTGTGGCCCGTCTGATGGGCGCCGGCCTCGCCCTCTTTCTCGAGGAGGACGACCGAGAGCCTCGGGTCCTTCTCGAGCAGGCGCCACGCCGTCGCAAGGCCGACGATGCCGCCCCCGACGACCGCCACGTCGAACGTCTTCATGCCGTTCCCTTCAGCGCAGGAGCCCGCGTTCGTGAAACGACACGATGCGCCCGCGTCCGACGACGAGATGGTCCTTCACTTCGATGCCGATCTCCCGGCCCGCCGCGACGAAACGCTTCGTCGTCGCGACGTCTTCGGGCGACGGCTCGGGGTCCCCCGACGGGTGGTTGTGGTACAGGATCACACCCGCCGCGCCCGCGAGGATTGCCTGGCGGAAGAGCGGGGCGGGCGCGACAGAAGCGTGCGACACGGTCCCTTTGAAAATCACGGCATCCTGGATGAGCCGGTTTTTCGAATCGAGAAGGAGGCCGCCCATGACTTCGCGTGCCTCACCGGCAAGGCGCGTCGAGAGGTAGGCCCTCACGGTGGAAGGATCGGAGAGAAGATTTTTCTTCGAAAGTGAATCGTGCGAGAGCCTCCGCCCGATTTCGAGGACCGCCTCGATTCGGGTCGCCTTCGCGGGCCCGATTCCGGCGGCGAGTCTCGCGAGATCACTCGCGCCGCGGGCGAAGAGGCCCGGGAAGCCGCCGTCCTTCAGCAGGTCCCGCGCCGTCTCCAGCACGGGTCTCGCGGCCGTTCCCGTGCCGAGGAGAATCGCCAGAAGCTCCTCGTCGTCGAGCGCCTCCGGACCCTTTCTCAGCATCTTCTCTCTCGGTCTCTCTTCCTTCTTTCTTTCCCCGAGGCGGCCCTTCACGGAATCCGCCTCACGAGCTCCGCGGCGATCGCGGGCAGAACCTCCGCGGCACCGGCGCGAAAGACACCCGCGGCGAGCGGCGCGAGCGGCGTCTCCTCGGGGTTGATCTCGAAAACGTATGCGCCGGCCCGCGCGGCGAGGAGCGCGAGGGACGAGGCCGGAGCCACCACCGACGACGTCCCGACCACGAAGAAGACCGCGCACGCCTCGGCGGCGTCGGCGGCCGCCTTCCACGTGACGGGAGACAGCGCCTCGCCGAACCAGACGACGTCCGGCCGCAGCAGCGCGCCGCAGGCGGCGCAGCGCGGGAGAGGCGGGACCGGCCCCTCGGGCGCGGGGACGCCGCGGTCGCAGCCCGTGCAGCGCGCGGTGAGCAGCGTGCCGTGAAGCTCGAGGATGTTCCGGCTTCCGGCCGCGGCGTGCAGTCCGTCCACGTTCTGCGTCACGACCGTCATGCGCGGCAGGAGCCGCTCCATGCGGGCAAGAGCGAGGTGCCCTTCGTTCGGCCGGGCGGCGCGCACCTTCTCGAGGCGCCACGCGTAGAAGCGCCACACCGTCTCGGGATCGCGCGCGAAGGCCTCGGGCGAGGCGAGGTCCTCGGGGCGGTTCCCTTCCCACATGCCGCCCGGCCCCCGGAACGTCGGAAGGCCGCTCTCGGCCGAGACGCCGGCCCCCGTCAGCACGACGAGCGGCCGCCCGGCCAGGAGCTCGGGCAGGAGGTCGAGGAGCGGCGTGAGGTCGAATGCGCTCACGGCATCGCCCGCGGGGCGAGAAGGCGGTCGAGGGAGCTCGAACGGAAGTCCTTCGGGACGGCGACGCGGGCCTCGTCGTCCCGGACCCCAGGGCGCGCCGCGAGACTCCCCACGCGGCGCGTCACGGTGGAATGCGCGGTCACGGGCTTCGGAGGCGGCTCGGTGCCCGACGGCATGCCGGGCGCCTCGGTGCTCGACGTCGAGGTGACGGAGATCTCGACGAAGACGGAAAACCCCGTCACCTTCGTGAGCTCGGCGTCCAGGGCCTCTCGGGCGGCACCTCGGGCCGGGAAGAGACGAAGGAGCGCGTCGAGGGGAGACTGCGCCTCGTTCATCTCGACGGTCTCGACGACACCGGTCGCCTCCGTCTTCACGCGCGTGATCCGGCCCGACGACGAGAGGACGACCGTCCACGCGGCCTCCAGCCGGTAGCGTGTCGTGGGTCGCTCCTGGAACGGGCGCCCGGCGCCGTCCTTCCGGAAGACGACCGCCACGTCCCGCACGGCCGGCGCGGCGGCGCCCGGGTCGGAGGGCCGCCCCTGAAAGAGGTCGGCGAAATCCGACGGCGTCGCGAGAGCCGCCGTCTTCGCTTCCCGGTCGAGCAACACGAGCCCGTCCCGGCCCGTCAGGACGGACGTCGCCGACGAGCGCGGAAACGTCCCGTGAGTGAGGTCCCACCGCGCGTCTCCGCCCCGCGCCACGACCGTTCCGCCGGCGGAGACGGTGCGTTCACCGGCCGGCGTGACGCTGCGCATGGATTCCGTGAGCGCGTATGTGACGAACGCGGGCAGGTTGTCGGCCGTCGCGGGCGCCTCCGCGAGGGGCGCCGCGAGGAGAGTGGCCGCGAGAAAAGCGGAGCCGGCCGGCATCTCGGGGAATGATCTCACGCCTGTCGCGGTGGACGGGGCTGCCGTCGGCGGCGAGAATGAGCGCCCATGGAGCCGATCAGCGGAGTCACCCCGCGCTCCGAGCGCGACGGAATCCTGAGAAGGATCAAGCTCGTGGGCGAGCCGGAGGCGATGGCCTGGGTGGCCCGGACGCTGTCGGCCGGGGGCCTCCTCGTCGAGCGCCATGACGAGAAGGAGGTCACCGATCCGGAGTTCTTCTCGCACTGGCCGCTCGTGTGGGTGACGAGACCCGAGGCCTTCGGGCGCGGTTTCGTCCGGTTGCGGCCGGCGATCCTCGACATCGCCCCCCGGCCGCCGCTCTGCCTCGTGGTGGTGCCTCCCGATACCGAGATCACGGACCAGCTCGTTCGCCGGATCGCCGTCGAATCCTTCGAGCTCGTGCGCGAGCGCGACGAAGGGCCGCTGCTCGCGATGCGGCTCGAGCGCCTCCTGCTCCTCCAGCGCCGGCGGTCGGAGGGCCAGGAAAAAGCCTTCAAGGAGCGGCTGCGCACGGAGGCGAAGCGCAACGACATTCTCGCGTCCATCGCACTCGCCTCGCGCGACTCGCTCGATCTCGAGGAGGTTCTCGGAGCGGCCACGTCGCTTCTCGGAACGCGCTTCGCCGCGAATTCGGTCGAGATCTGGTTCCTGAACGAGGACGCTTCGTCGTGCACGGTCTTCATGGACTGGCGGGAAGGCGACGCGAGCTCGTCGCTCGTCGGGTACGAGCGCCCGCTGCCGGAAAGCGAGCCTTTCCGCACGCTCGTGGCGTCTCTCGAGCCCTACGTCGTCGCCGACCGGTCGGAGCTGGACGCGGCGTCGCTCGCCTTCAGCGCGCTCGAGGCGCTCGGCGCGAAGAGCCTCGTCGGCATCCCGATCCATCGCGAGGGCGAGGTCATCGGCGTCCTCGGGATGTCGTGGCCCGAGCCGCGCGCGTTTCCGCCCGACGAGATCGTCTTTTTCGGGCGGGTGGCCGACCAGCTCGCGCTCGCGATTCGCGCCGCGCGCCTCTACGGCAACCTGCAGAAGCAGCTCGAGGCGCTGGCCCTCGAGCAGCGCCGCCGCGAGCTCGCGGACCGCGACCGCAGCCGCCTCACGGCGATGCTCGTGCACGACATGAAGAACCCGCTCTCGGCACTCACCGCCGCGCTCGAGCTCACCCGCGACAAGGAGCGGAAGGCGGGCGACGCGCGCCTCGCGAAGATGCTCGACGGCTCTCTCGCCTCGGCGCGCGGCCTGCAGGGGCTCATCGAAGACGCCCTTCTCGTCTATCGCGCGTCGGACGCGCCCGAGACCGAGAAGCGCCCGACGGCTCCGACCGAGGCGCTCTCACTCCCGCTCGAAGAGGCGCGCTGGCTCGCGGTCGCGCGCCGCGTCACGATCGAAGTCGACGTGCCGGCGGACCTCCCGCGCGTGCCCCTCGACCCCGCAATGTTCCGGCGAGCCGCCGCGAACCTGTTCGGCAACGCGGTGAAGTTCAGTCCGCCCGGAGGCACCGTGCGCGTGAAGGCGGAGATCGTGTCCGAGGAGGGCCGGCCGTTCCTGCGCGTTTCCGTGACGGACGAGGGGCCGGGCTTCCCCGCCGCCGAGAGATCGCGCATCGCGACGCCCTACCTCCGGTTCCAGGGCAGTGAGGCCGTGCCCGGAACCGGCCTCGGCCTCACCGTCGTCCAGAAGGTTCTCCAGGCGCACCGGGGCCGGCTGGACGTCGCGAACAACGAGGGCGGACCCGGGTCGACGTTCACGCTCTGGATTCCAGCCTGACTTTGCGCACCGCTCGCCGCCTCGCGCCGGTCGTCGCGCTCGCGGCGCTGGTCGTGTTTCTCGCCGCCAGCCTACCCGGCGCGATGGACGCGTCCCGG
Source organism: Acidobacteriota bacterium (assembly GCA_030278895.1). Classification (GTDB taxonomy): domain Bacteria; phylum Acidobacteriota; class Thermoanaerobaculia; order UBA5066; family UBA5066; genus Fen-183. Next base: position 5,684 of record JARXKK010000076.1, on the reverse strand, counting down.
AGACGCATCAAGAACGCGGGCCGCGAGCGAACCCTCGGCGCGGACGAAGCGCTGGCGACGCTTCGAGGGCAGGATTACGTCGCGGCGATCCGGCGTATCCGCGACGAGCTGCCGGAGGATTCCGAATACCTCCTCCTTGTCGGCACGCAGGGTGGGGCTGACGTGTTCGTGAGGTTCGACCTCGCGCCTCGGCGCGCTATCTTCGGCGGGACAGCCGCCGACGTCTCTCGAAACGTAACGCTTTCAAGACTCCACGCCTTGCCGGCCTGGACCGTCGTCCCGCGTCTCGATGGACCGGGCCCGCGTCTCGTCGCGACGCGGCTCCTCGCGGAAAAAGGCGCGCTCCCATGACGGGCGGCGCGCCTCTCTTCGCAGGCCTCGGCGGCGTCCTCCTGTTCCTGGCCGCGGGCCGAGGTCTCGTCGAGCTGCTCCCCGCGCTCCGGGAGCGGCCCCGCGCCGCGCGCTTCGCCTACTCGTACCTTCTCGGGGTGGCGGCCGTCGCCGGGTCGACGTACCTCCTCGGCATCGCGTTCGACATCCGGATCGGGCGCGGCGTCGTCCTGGCTCCCGTCGTCCTTCTCGTCGTGTCGGGCCTCGTCGCCAGGCTGCTCCGGCGAAGGACGCCGGCACGCCGCTCACCGACGATTCACCCGCCGCGCGCTGGAGTTTTCGCGGCACGCTTCGCGTTCGGAGTGGGGGCATTCATCGCCTTGGGCCTGTTCGCAGCCGCCCTGACGAAGCCAGACCTCGGCTGGGATGGCGAAATGTCGTGGAGCGCCGCGGCCCGGTGGGTGCGCGCGGACCGCAGCGTCACGCCGCGGGCTCTCGCCGACGCACGCGTTTACGTCACGCACCCGCGGTACCCGATCCTCATGCCGCTCGCGCAGGTCGCCGTCCAGGAGACGTTCGACCTCGGCGACGACCGCCGCGCCGTCAAGCCCCTCTACGCCGCCTTCTTCCCGGCGCTCCTTCTCGTCCTCTTCGACCTCGCGAGGCGCCATGCCGGAACCTGCGCCGCCGCTCTTGGCACCGTCGCGCTCGCCGTCGTTCCCGTGCTCGCCTTCAACGACGCCGGAGGAACCGATGGGACGTTCTCCGACGTGCCCCTCGGCGCGTTCTTCGGTGCGGGGTTCCTGCTCCTCCTCGGTCGCGCGCGCACTTCGGAAGCGGTCGCGGCGGGGCTTCTCCTGGGGGCCGCCGTCCTCACGAAGAACGAGGGATTGCCGTTCGCCGTCGCCGCTCTCGGCGCGGTCGCCTTCCTCGCGATCACCGGCCGTCCGGCCGAGCGACGAACGCGGCTGACCGCCCTCGGGCTCGCCGCCGCCGCCGTCCTCGGCGCGGGACTTGCCCTGCGCGTCTGGCAAAGCAACATCCCCCAGCGCTGGGACGAGGACTACGCGGGCAGGCTCGGAGAAGTGTCGCTCGCGAAAGAAGCCCGAGTCCGGCTGCCGCTGCTGCCGGGAGCCGTCATGAGGGAAATGAGGAGCCGGGAAGATCTTGCCGGCTTCCCCCTCGCCGCCGCTTTGATCCTCGCCGCGGGAGCGGGCGGGCTTCGCCGGCGGATCGTTCCGCCGATCGTCCTCTGCCTCACCACCTGTTTCGGAGCCTATGTCCTCGCGCTCCTTCTTTCGAACTGGGGAGGTGTCGAGCAGGTCCATCCCACGTGGGCCCGCTTTCTCGTGATGCAGCTTTCTCTGCCCCTCGGAGTTCTCCTCGCGCTTGCGCTTCGCACGGGCTGGCGCGCTCGCCTTTCGTTCAGCCGGAAGGGGGAACAGAACGGCGTGACCAGGGTGCGGGGGGCGACGGAACCGCGATCCCGCGGGCGCAGGCGGGTTCTCCTCCTCTTTCTCGCTTTCGCGACAGTCCCGGTCCTGCTCGTCTGGCTCTTCGCGTCGTACAGGCGCGGCCAAGTGTCCGCAGCGCCTCGAGCCGCGGCACGCACCGTCACGGGGTCAACCGAATCTCCGTGGAAAGAGGATGCCTCGCTGACAGGCAGCTTGGACGAACCCGCGGAGGGCTCTTCGGTCCAGGGCAGTCTCGCCGTTCGGGGATGGGCTCGCCTTCCGGATCGGGACCTGGAGGTCACGGTCTTCATCGACGGAAACGAGCGCGCTTCCGTCACGCACCGGCGCCTGAGCCGGCCCGACGTTCAGAACGCCTTGCCCATGCTCGGCGACTGCGCGTCAGCGGGCTATGAATTCGTCTACGCGTTCTCCGCCAAGGATTCCGGTCCCCATGAGGTGGAAGTCCTCTTCCGAACGCGGGACGGGAGGGAGCGGCATTACCCGGCGCGAGGGTTCATCTGGCGGAATTGAGCCCGCCATACGGCGCAGCATCGAGAGTTCGGCGTCGCCCGAAACTCACGCGCTCACCTTGAGGACGATCTTCCCGAACCCGTCTCCCGACGCCATCCGCTCATAGGCCTTGCGCACGTCGGCGAGCGGAAAGACCGAGTCGACGACGGGCTCGAGACGGCCGGCCGAGACCGCCGCGAGCATCGCCGTGAACTCCGCGTCCGTCCCCATCGTGGACCCGAGGATCGAGAGCTGCTTCCAGAAGATGACGTTGATGTTCTCCGGGGGAGCGGGGCCGGACGTGGCTCCGCAAGTCACGATGCGCCCCTTCTTCGCGGCCGCCGTGAGCGAGTGCTTCCACGTCGCCGCCCCGACCGAGTCCACGACGACGTCCACACCGCGCTTCCCCGTCAGCTCGCGGACCGCCTTGCCGACGTCCGTCGCCGTGTAGTCGATCGCCTCGTCCGCCCCGAGCTCCAGCGCGCGCGCGCGCTTCGCGGCGGACGACGACGTCACGATCACGCGGGACGCCCCGCAGAGCTTCGCGATCTGGATCGCAAAGGTCGAGACGCCGCCGCCGACCCCGTGGATCAGGACCGTCTCGCCGGGCCGGAGCGCGGCCCGCGTCACGAGCATCCGCCACGCCGTGAGTCCCGCGAGCGGGAAGGCGGCCGCTTTCTCCGGAGCGAGCCGGCTCGGAGCGAGAAAGACGTTCGCGGAGGGAACGACGACTTTCTCCGCGAACGTCCCCGACAGGTGCTCGCCGAGGATGCGAAAGCGCACGCAGAGGCTGCGCTCTCCCGCGAGGCAGAACTCGCACGTTCCGCACGAGAGTCCCGGCTGGAGGAGGACGCGCGTCCCGGGAGCCGGCCCGGCGACGCCTGGCCCGAGCGCCTCGACGACACCCGCGCCGTCGGCGCCCGGCACGTGTGGAAACGCCACGGGGACGCCGGGGATCCCGTCCCTCACGAAGAGGTCGAGCCGGTTGAGCGCGGCAGCCTCGACCCGCACGAGGACCTCGCCCGGCCCCGCCGCGGGGTCGGGGCGTTCCCCGACCGTCAGAACGTCGTTGCCGCCGTGCGCCGTGAAGAAGACTGCTTTCATGAGCGCCTCCCTGGCGACCGAGATTAGCCGACCGCGGCGTCGGTCATAATGCGAAGTTCGGGCGCTCCCCGCGCCCGGAGAAGAGGAGCCGCATGAGGGCCTGGGAAATCAGACAAAAAAGAGCGCAGAAGAGGGCGCGTGAGCTCGCGCGCAAGGACAAGAACAAAAACGCGAAAGAGACGTCCACCTTCCGGCTCGTCGTGGCCGGACGCGAAGGGGACGCATCCGTCGTGGAGACGGTCATCGTGAAGAACCCGGACGAGTCCGTCGCCGAGGCGACGTTCGACGAGATCGAGCTCGGGATCACGCTGATCGTGGAGGGCGACCGCGGACTCATCCAGCGCGTCGTCGTCGAAGAAAAAGTGGAAGTCACGGAGCCGGAGCTGGTCCGCGAGGTACGCGTCCGGGTCCTTTAGAAGTTCAGCCGTCGAGGCGCGCGACGACGGCGTCGCCCGCCTCCGCCGTCGAGAGTTTTCCTCCCAGGTCCCGCGTCGTTTCCCCTGCCGCGAGGCACGCAGCGACCGCACGTTCGATCCGCGTTTCGAGATCCGCCCGTCCGACGTGGGCGAAAAGCATCCCGAGACTCCGGATCGACCCGAAGGGATTCGCGATTCCCCGGCCGGCGAGGTCCGGAGCCGAGCCGTGCACGGGCTCGAAAACCGATACGTGCCCCGGATGGACGTTGCCGGACGGCGCCATTCCAAGGCCTCCCTGAATCGCCGCCCCGAGGTCCGACAAGACGTCGCCGAACAGGTTGTTCGTCACGACGACGTCGAGCCCGCCCGGAACGCGCACCATTTCGTGAGCGAGCGCGTCCGCGAACATATGGCGCGCCTCGCATTCGGGAAACGCAGCGGCCACCTCGAAAAAGACGCGGTTCCAGAGGCCGCCGCCGCGCTTCTGGACGTTGTGCTTGTCGGCCATGAGGACGCGCGGGCGCCGTCCGAGGCGCCGAGGCTTCTCGAACGTCCCGGCGAAGACGAAGGCCGCCCGGCAGATCCGCTCGACGCCGCGGCGTGTCGTCACGTCCTCCTCGACGGCTTCTTCGTCCGGAGTGCCCGCGCCCGCCGTCCGGCCGCGCCCCGAGTAGGCGCCTTCCGTGTTCTCCCGGAAGATGACGAAGTCGACGTCGGAGGCGCGCGCGTTCCGCAGGGGAACGGCGGAATCGTGGAGGGCGCGCACGGGGCGGACGTTCGCATAGAGGTCGAGCCGGCGGCGCATCCCGAGCAGGATCTCGTCGGCGTGGCGCCCGTCCGGGATACGCGGATCGCCGAAGGCACCGACGAGAACCGCGTCGAAGTCGCGCGCGAGCCTTTCGAAGGCGCCGGCCGGGATCGTCTCTCCCGTCTTCAAGAAATGTTCCGCGCTCCAGGGAAAGAAAAAGATTTCTGCGGCCGTGAGCGCGCCGAGGACCTTCAGCGCCTCGCGCGTCACCTCGGGACCGATCCCGTCGCCGGCCACGACCGCGATGCGCACGGCGCTCCCGACCTACGCTTCGAGCGAGAGCAGCGCCGCCAGGAGTTCGCCGCCGTCGGGGTAGCGGTCCGGACGGTGGCGCGCGAGCGACTTCATGAGGATGGCGACCTCCTCTTCCTTCAGAAACGGCGCGTAGGGGCGCGGATCGTCTGGATCGCGCTCGAGGCGCGCCACGAGGACGTCGTCGCCCACGTACGGCCACCGACCGGTCGCGAGCGTGTAGAACGCGGCGCCGAGCGAGTAGACGTCGGAGGCGGGGCTCGGCATCTCCCCGCGCAGGACCTCCGGTGGGAAGAAGGCCGGACTGCCGATGAGCTTCGACGTGCCTCCCGCGTCGGCCTGGGGAAGCGCGAGGCCGAAGTCGAGGATCCGGAGCGTCCCGTGCTCGTCGAGGATGAGGTTCGCGGGCTTGAGATCCCGGTGCAGGATGCCCTTCGCGTGGGCGGCGGCGATCCCGCGCGTGGCCTGCACGAACCAGCTCCGCCAGTTCTTCTGGACGCGCTCGGTTTCCTTCTTGATGAGCTTCTGGAGGTTCGGGCCCTCGAGATACTCCATCGCGAGGTACAGGCTTCCGAAGCCCTCGCCGTAGTCGTAGAGCGCCACGACGTTCGGATGCTTGAGCGCCGCGATGGCCCGAGCCTCGCGCTTGAAGTAGCGCATCGCCGTCTCGTCGCCGCGAAGCTGCCAGGGCAGGATCTTGAGCGCGACGTGACGGTCGAGCTTCTTGTCGAGCGCCTTGTGCACGACGCCCATTCCGCCCCGGCCGAGCTCGGAGATGATCTCGTAGCGCGACTCGGGCGTCTCGGGCAG
>JARXKK010000075.1 GCA_030278895.1 Acidobacteriota bacterium | reverse complement strand
TGTGGGATGCCGCGGAAGAGGCCACGCTCGACGGCAGCCCTGCCCGCGTCTCGCGCGTCGCGTTCGGGTTCGCGGGCCTGGCGGTTCCCGAAGGACGTCATCACCTGCGTTTGCGGCCGGACACGCGGTGGGTGAAGATCGGGTTCATGATTTCCGTGGTCACCGCGCTGGCCCTCGCCGTAAGCCTCTTCGTTTCGCGGCGCTGGCCCGCGTTTGGAAGAACATGACGCTGGGGCCTCGCGCGAAGCGGCGCCTTGCCCTGTACGGAGGCGCTGCCGCTTTCGCCGTGTTCGCGCTCTGGGGTGTCCCGGCGTTCGTGTCGCGGCTCGCGGCTCCCGTCGCGGTTCGCCAGATGTACCTCGAGGCGGACGCGGCCATGGAGACCGAGGCCGTGAAGCTTCTCGTGGAATACGTGCGTATCGACACGACGAATCCGCCCGGAATCACCCGCCCCGCGATCGACTTCCTCGCCCGGGTTCTCGCGTGCGAGGGGATCCCCGTGACGATCACCGGCGCCGATCCGGAGCGCCCGATCCTCGTCGCGCGCATCAAGGGGCGAAGCCAGGAGGGCGCGCTTGCCCTCCTCAACCATGCGGACGTGGTGCCCGCGGGGGACCTTGGCGCGTGGGTCAGTCCGCCGTTCGCGGCCGCGCGCGGCGCCGGGCTCGAGCGCGATCGCCTCTACGGGCGCGGGATGCTCGACATGAAGGGGCAGACGATCGCGAACCTCCTCGCCATGGTCTCGCTCACGCGCGCGGGCCTCGTGCCGCTCCGCGACATCGTCTTCGTCGTCGAATCCGGAGAAGAGACATTTCGCGAAGACCTCGGCATGGTCTGGCTCTTCGACAACCGGCCGGAACTCCTCTCGGGCGTGACGGACGTCTTCAACGAGGGAGGAGTCAACGAGGTCAAGACCCAGCAGGTCGAGCGCTTCGGCATCGAGACGATGGAGAAGGCGGTTCTCACCGTGGCCGCCCTGTCGTCCGACGCGAAGCCGCTCGAGGATTTCCGCGAATTCCTGAAGGCTCGGGATCAGGAGCAACCCGTCCGCGTGGTCCCCGCCGTGAGGGAGTTTCTGCGGTTCATCGCGCCCTCGCGATCGGATGTCTGGGGCCGCTACATGATGGACGGAGCCGAGAAGCTCGTTCCGAAGGCGGAGCTCTGGAAGGACGTTCCGGAAGTTTACCGCTCACTCCTCAAGGACAGCATCTATGCGGGCGGGGTCGAAAAGGAAGCCGAGGGCTTTTCCATGCGCGTCGTGAGGACTCTGCTGCCGGGAAGCCCGGTCGCGTCCGCCCGCGCCGAGCTCGAGAGCTGGGTTAGGAGCCGGGGCTTCGGCCTCCGCCGCTTATTCGAGACCCGTGACTCCGTGTCGACCCCCACCGAGGGGAACGCCTGGCGCGCGATCGAAAACGTGTACGGTCTGGACCCGGAGAAGGCGCCCGTCGGGCCCTACATCCTGAGCGGGCAGGCCACGTCGGCTGCCGCCATTCGCGCCCGCGGCCTCCGCGTTTACGGCGTGTCCCCCTTCGCCGTGAACATCTACGATGCATCGACGATCCATCACACGAACGAGCGCATTTCGCTTCCGCTTTTCGTCGATGGCGTGGGGCGGACGACGCGGCTCCTCCTCGAGTTCGCGACCGCGCCCTGAGGAAGCGGCTGTTACACTTCGAACGCCGGGTCTGGCACGCTCCTCGCGTCACGGGAAGACCTCGTGCCGGCGCGGCCGGACATCCCATTCAGGAGTTTCGATGAAACCTTCCTTTTTCCTTTGCACGGCCCTTTCTTTCGCGGGACTCGCCACCCTCCCGGCGAACGCGCAGATTCAGGTCCAAACAACGCAGACCGGGCCCCAGACCGGCTCGGCGGCCCCGTCGACGGGTACCCCCGCGGCCCGGCCGACGCCACCCCCCTGCCCCGGAATGGCAGGCCTCGAAATCGGGCAGACCCGCGCGTTTTCTTTCGAGCGGATGGCGCTGCACGAGCCGTCCAAGAAGACGGTCGTCCGTGACGTGAAGGTTCTTCACACTCCCGAGAAACGGCCGTGGATCGTCGACGTGACCTATTCCTCCGACGCGCTCGACGCGAAGGTCGTGCTGCTGCATTACCTCCTCGACCCGCCTTCCGGACTCTACGAAGGAATCCTCGAGCGCTACGGCAAGGGAACGCCCGTCGCCTCCGACCCGGGTGTGTCGTCCTGGGCGGTCCCGGAGTGCCGGGTGCGCCTGCGCTATCGCATGGGGATGTCCGATCAGCAGCGCCGCGTGGAGGAGATGTGGGTGGAGCCTCTCGCGAAGCTGGCTCCCGCGAAGAAGAAGGGCTGAGTTCCGGGGTCCATGAAGCGCGTGCTGGCGGGGATCGCGGCGGCAGCCGTCGCCGCGGCCGTGCTCGCCGGCGCCGCCCTCGGTATTCTCGTCGCCCGGAACCTCCCGGACCTTTCGTTTCCGAAGATCCCCGGCCTGCGCGCGAACGTGAGCGTCGCATTCGACGACCGGGGCGTCGCCACCGTGACGGCCTCCGATGCTGGCGACGCGTATCGTGCCCAGGGTTACCTGACGGCGCGCGAGAGACTCTTCCAGATGGAGCTGCAGCGCCGGCTGGCGGGCGGCGAGCTCGCCGAGATCTTCGGCCCCGTCGCCCTTCCGTCCGACCGGCTGCACCGCATCTACGGCTTCTCGAGGGTGGCCGAGGCGGCCGTCCCGCTTCTTCCGGCGGACGAGCGCGCGGACGTCGTCGCGCTGACCGATGGCATCAACGCTTTCATCGATTCGCACCCGCGGCGATGGGGTCTCGAGTTCGCCCTCCTGCGCCTGACGCCGCGACGGTACACGCCTGCAGACGCGCTCCGTGTCCTCCTCATGATGTGCGAGGAGCTGTCCTCCACCTGGAGGAAGGAGATCGCCGTGGAGCGCCTTCTCTCGCGGCCCCCCTCCGTGCGGCGCTTCCTCACCTCCAGCTTCACTTCCGACGATCTCGTCCTCGTTCCCGACGTCGGTAAGCCCGAGCTGCCGCCGATACCTCTCGCAGGAGAGGCGGCGTCACTTCCGGCGCTTTCGGCCCTCGGCTTCAGAGAGTTGGGCGATCCGGACGAGGTCCCTGGTTCGAACAACTGGGCCGTCTCCGGAGCCCTCACGAAGAGCGGCAAGCCGATCCTCGCGAACGATCCTCACCTCGGACTCGGCGCGCCGGGAATCTGGCTGCCGATGCGGTTCGTCATCGGCGGGCATCTCGTCGAGGGTGTCACTCTGCCCGGCCTGCCCGGCGTGACGCTTGGGCGGAACGAGCGTGTCGCGTGGGGTTTCACGAACCTCTGTTCCGACGTCGAGGATCTCTACCGCGAGTCGATCGTCGACGGACAGGCCCGGCGCGGCGAGGGATGGGAGAAGGTCGCCCTCCGCGAGGAGAAGATTCCGGTCCGAGGCGGCGCCGCCGAACGGCTCGTCGTCCGCTCCACGTCGCACGGTCCCCTCGTCACGGGAAATCTCGCGCTGAAGTGGGTCGCGCTCGACCCCGCGAATCTCAGGCTTCCTTCGTCGAGCGTGATGCGGGCGGAGGACGCGGCGAGCGTCGAGACAGCGCTCAGCGGGTTCCTCGCGCCCGGGCAGAACGTCGTCTGGGCGGACGCGGCAGGGAACATCGGCTGGCGGGCGACGGGCCTCGTGCCGGTCCGGCGCCCTGGAACGGACGGCAGCATTCCCTATGACGGCTCGGACGCGGGGAACGACTGGCGCGGGTTCGTTCCCCAGTCCGAGATGCCGCGGGTCTTGAATCCGAAGGAGGGCTTCCTCGCGACCGCGAACCAGCGCGTCGCGGGTACGAGCTGGCCCTGGGTCCTCGGGACCGACTGGCCCTCGCCCGCCCGCGCGCGGCGGATCGCGACCCTCATCGGAGAGGCGGGGAGCGCCGGGAGGAAGCTCGATCGTGCCGCCGTCGAGGCCATCCAGCTCGACACGGCGTCGGCCGTTCTCGTCGCCACGATGGAGGCGGTCGCACCGCTTCTGCCGCCGGACTCTCGCGAGAGCTTCGCCGGCTGGGAGGGGCGCGCCGAAGCGGCGTCCTCGCGCTTTCTCGTCGCGCGCGCTTTTCGCCGGAGGTTCGGGGAGCGGGCCCTCAAGGCGTGGCGCGTCGCTCCGGACTTCGGCCTCGCCGAGTATCGCGTCCTGGATCTCGCGCGCGCGGACGACGCGACATTCCGGAGTGCCGGTCTCGGCCCCAAGGCGGCGTTCGTGAAGGGCGCGTGGGACGACGCGCGCGCCGACCTCGAGGCGAGGAACGGGAAGAACGCGTCTCGCTGGACCTGGGGCGAAGCGAACCGGCTGGCGGTTCGCCATCCGCTCGGACGCGTCCCCGGGCTTTCCTGGCTCTTCGATCCGCCCTCCTTCCCGCAGCAGGGAGCGACGGGCGTCGTGCGCGTCGCGTCGGGGGCGTTCGGACAGTCCATGCGTCTCGTCGTGGACTGGGGCGCCCCGGACGAGACGACGCTCGTCGTCCCGTTCGGCGTCTCAGGGCACACGGGCTCCCGGCATCGCCTCGATCAGCTTCCGTTCTGGCGGGACGGTGATCCGTCCGGCGGGGCAACCCGTCTCGCGAGGCCCGCGCGGGAAGCGGCGGGGTTCGTCCCGTGAGCGTTTCTTCCGTCCTTCTCGCGGCTGTCCTCACGGCGACGGCGGCTCCGAAGGCGCTGCCGCAGGGCGGTGTCGCCGGGATCCGCGTCGTGAGCGACGCGCCGCTCACGGGCCTCGTCCTCGTGGACGGCGAGCGGCGCATTCCCCTCGAGCGGGATCCTTCCGGCCGGAGCTTCAGCGGACTCTTCGGCCTCGACCTCGATGCGAAGGTCGGGACGCGCGAGGTGATCGTCGAGTCGCCGGACGGCGCGGCGCGTCTCGCTCTCCCGCTCAAGGTTCTCCGCGGCGCCTTCCGCATCCAGAAGCTATCGGTGGACCCGAAGTACGTCGAAGTCCCTCCAGGGGAGCAGGAGCGGGTAAAGGCGGACGGTGCGCGGGTGAACGCCGCCTACCGGAGCGCGGAGGCGGCGCGCCGCTGGTCGTCCTTTGCGCGGCCGGTCGCATTCGAGGGCGGGAACTTCGGCGCCCGGCGCGTCTACAACGGAAAGACGCAGAGCTTCCACGCGGGGCTCGACATGTCGGCGCCGAAGGGCACGCCGGTCGCCGCCGCCGCGGACGGCCGGGTCGCCCTCGCGGGCGACCTCTACTTCTCGGGCGGCACGGTCCTCCTCGATCACGGAGGCGGGCTCTTCACGTCGTACATGCACCTCTCGCGCGTGGACGTGAAGGACGGAGACATCGTCGCGAAGGGAGCGATTCTCGGCCTCGTCGGCGCCACCGGCCGTGTGACGGGCCCGCACCTGCATTGGGCCGCGAAGTTGAATGGCGCCCGCGTGAATCCCGAGGCATTCCTCCTGCTCCCGGTCTGGCCGCTGTCCGGCGCGGACGCCACACCCTGAACTAGACTCGCCGCCATGAGCGTTTCGATTTCAGGCAGGCTCACCTCTCCCACCGGCACCGAGCTCCGCCACGGCCCTTCCGGAGCGCTTCTCGAAACGACCGCGCCGAAGGACAACGGCGGCGACGGGAGCCGCTTCTCGCCGACGGATCTCTGCGCGGCATCCCTCGCCGTGTGCGCGACGACGACGCTGAGTCTTTTCGCGACGCGCAAGGGGATTCCCGTGACCGGCGTAACCTTCGACATCGAGAAGCACATGACGCAGGAGCCGCCCCGTCGCATCGCGAAGCTCGTGGCGCGCTACCGCGTCTCGTCGCCCTGCGACGACGCGGACTTCCAGAAGCTGGTCCACGCGGGCAAGACCTGCCCCGTGAGGCTTTCGCTCCACCCGGACGTCGTCGTGGAGGAAACCTGGGAGCGGGCGTGAAGGGTCAGGGCGCTTTCGAGAAGGAGCCCGTCGGGCTCATGGGGATCCGCTCGGCCTCGATCTCGACCTCGTAGCCCGCCTCTTCCCACGCGTCGAGCCCGCCTTCGAGGGGGCGGACGAGGGCGAACCCGCGATCCATGAGGAGGCGTGCCACACGGGCCGCCGAGGCTTCATTAGGTCACGTGCAGTAGAGAACGATCTCCCGGTCCGTCGGCAGGTGGCCGATCTTCTCGTCCAGCTCGAGGATGTTGACGACGATCGCTCCCGGAATCCTTCGCGGATCGCGGTTTCGGGCGTTGTTGGAGCGGACGTCGACGATCAGGGGCGTCTGGCCGTCGTCCATGAGCTGTCTGAGATCCCCGACGCCGATGCGCGCCATCCGGAGAAACCGGTAGAAGCGGCGCCGCTGGGTCCACTTGACGGCGACGTAAAGAACGAGGCCTCCCGCGAGAAGAGCGAACGCGCCGCTGCCGAGACTCGAGAGAAAGGCCAGAACCCGGTCGATCGCTCCATGGAAGACGAGGCCGAGACCGAGCGCGGTTCCCGCCCAGAGCAGCGTTCCCCCGGACGTGAAAACGAGGAAACGGGGAAGCGTCGCGCCCGCCGCGCCGGCGAGCGGCGGCGCCACCGTGGAGTAGCCGGGAACGAACTTCGCGAAGAGCAGGGACCGGAGGCCATACGAATCGAAGAGGCCCTCGGTCTGCCTGACGCAGGAATCGGGAGAGAGGGACAGCTTGCAGAGCGTCTTGAGGACTTTCTGCCCGTAGCGCCGGCCGAGCAGGAACCAGGCCGTGTCGGCCGCGACGGTGGCGAGGAAGGCCGCGGCGAGCAGGCTTCCGAAAGGCAGCCTCCCGTCGGCCGCGAGCGCGCCCGCGACGAGAAGCGTCGGGACCGCGGGCACCGGAACGCCGAGCTGCTGGAAGAGGACGTTCAGAAAAACGAAGCCGACGCCATGCCGGAGGACGAGAGCCGTGAGCTCGTTCACCGTCAGCTCACGCCCGTGGAGGACGAGGAGACGGCGGCCGGATCGACGCCGAGGCGCGCGAGCGCGCGCTCCCAGAGTTTGTCGACGTCGTTCGTGAAGACGAGCCCGGGCTCCCAGGGGAGGACGAGCCAGGCGCCCTCCTCCATTTCGCTCTCGAGCTGGTCGGCCGCCCAGCCGGAGTACCCCATGACGAGGAGTCCGGGCGTGCCCGCGGAGGGGGGAGCCGTGAAGAGTCTGGGGAGAATTTCGGCGGCGGCCGATACGCGGAGCCCCGGCGCCATCTCGATCGAATCGACGTCCCGCACCTCGTCCGGGAACAGCGCGACGAGCCCGTTCGTGAGGACGGGCCCGCCGACCCGTAGCGGGGTCTCCGGGTGAACCGCCGTGTCGAGCGGCGGCGCGAGAAGCTTGATGGCCGGCTCGCCGAGCAGGCGGTTTACGATCCACCCCAGCGCGCCTTCGCGCGTGTGATGGCCCATGACGACTACGGTTTTCGAGAAGTTCGGGTCGAGCATCACGGGTGCGGCCAGGAGCAGATAGGGCGTCGTCAGGGATTCGACCACGCAGGGAATCTACAGCAACCGACGTTCAGGCGATCGCGTCCCCTGCTATCGGGCCGGCGCGAACGCTTCCCACGCGGCGCGCGCCACGGACGCGATCGCCGCGTCCCGGAGTGCGGCCTCCGCGCCCCCCCGCACGAAGACGACGACGACGAGATGCTTGCCGTCAGGCAAGGTCACGATTCCGACGTCGTTCGAACAGGACCGCACGGTCCCCGTCTTGTCGCGAACCTCCGTCCCCTTCGGAAGACCTGCCCGCAGGCGCTTCCCGCCCGTCGCGCACCGGCGCATCGCGTCCAGGATGAAGTCCGTGCGCAGACGCGGGAGAAGTTCGCCGCGGAAGAGGCGGGCGAGTGTCCGGGCCATGGCGTCCGGCGACGCTCCATTCTGGGCGCCGCGCTCGAACGCGGCGAGATCCTTCTTCATCGCGGCGCCCATGCCCTTCTCGTCGAGCGAGACCCGGATGCCGGTCAACCCGCGCGCGGTGAGAGCCCTTTCGACGGCAGCCGGCCCTCCCAGCATCTCGATGAGCTTGTCGGCCGCGGTGTTGTCGCTGTAAACGAGCATGACGTCGACCATGTGCTCGACCGTGGCGCGCATCCCCGGCTTCCAATCGTCGTCGATGGGTCCGATCTCCCGCCGGTCTGACTGACGGATCTCGACGTCCTGGTCGAGGCGCAGAGTCCCCTTTTCGACCGCGTCGAGGACGGCGATCGCGACGGGCACCTTGAAGACGCTCGCCATCTGAAACGTGTCGCCGCCGCGGTGGGCGATGTGCCGGCCGGACTCGAGGTGAAGGACGGAAACGCCGATGGCGGCCCCCGCGCTCTTCTCCGCCTCCACGGCGGCGCGGACGATCGAGGCGCCCGCGGGGTCCGCTGCCGGTTCAGGGGCGGCGGCGAGAGCAAAGAGAACGATTGGCAGGGCGAAGTTCAAGAACCCCTAGTCCTCGAGATACGTGTACTGCGACAGGACCTGCTCGAAATCCTTCGCGATGGCCTTCGCCTCGGGCTCCTTGACCTTCTTGCGCTCGGTGGCGCGGCGAAGCTGCCGCCAGATGCCGTCGAGCATCTCGTCGCGGTCGTAGTTCATGTACGACAGCACGCGCTCGCACGACTCGCCCGGCAGCACGTCCTGGATGCGCGTGCGGCCTTCCTCGTCAACGCTCGCGAGCACCTCGTGCGCTTCCCCGAAGAGGTTGTGGAGGTCGCCGAGGACGTCCTGATACGCCCCGACGAGACAGAAGCCGATGTAGTACGGCGTCCCCTTGTGGAACAGGTGGAGGGGAAGCGCCTCCTTGATGTCGCGAAGGTCGATGAATTTCTCGATCTTGCCGTCGGAATCGCAGGTGATGTCGGCGAGCGTGGCCACTTCGCCGGGCCGCTCCCGGAGGCGGTGGATCGGCAGGATGGGGAAGAGCTGGTCGATCGCCCACACGTCGGGCAGCGACTGGAAGACCGAGAAGTTCATGACGTACTTGTCGGCGAGCATGACCTCGAGCTGCTCGAATTCCTCGGGGACGTCCTTGAGCGTGTGGAGATGCCGCCGGATGCGCTCGCAGATGTTCCAGTAGAGGATCTCGCCCTTGCTGCGGTCCTCGAGCGAGACGTAGCCCAGGTTGAAGAGGGTGAAGAGCTCTTCCTTGTACTGCAGCGCGTCGTGGTAGCTCTCGCGCATGGTCTTCGCGGTGACGCCCTGCCACACGTCGTAGAGCTCGCGCACGACGTGGTTCTCGTCGCCGTCGAGCTTCACGGTGCGGCCCTGCTCGATGCGGTCCGCCACGTCGAGGACGTTCGTCACGAGGACCGAGTGGTACGCCGTGATCGCGCGGCCCGACTCCGTGACGAGCGTCGGGACGGGAACCTTCTCCTCGTCGCAGATCGACTTGATCGTGTAGACGATGTCGTTCGCGTACTCCTGGACGGTGTAGTTCATCGAGGAGTCGAAGGCCGTCTTCGAACCGTCGTAGTCGACGCCGAGGCCGCCGCCGAGATTCAGGAACTTCACCTCGACGCCCGACCGGTAGAGCTTGGCGTAGACGCGGCCCGCTTCCTTGATCGCCTGCTTGACCTTCCGGATGTCCGTGATCTGCGAGCCGATGTGGAAGTGGATCATGACGAGGCTGTCGAGCATCTTCCGGTGGCGGAGGATCTCGACGGCATCGAGCATCTCGGTCGTCGTGAGGCCGAACTTCGCGGCCTCGCCGCCCGACTTCGCCCACTTGCCCGAGCCGCGCGCGTAGAGCTTGCTGCGCATCCCGATCAGGGGCGTCACGCCGCGCCTCTTCGCGACGTCCAGGATGCGCTCGAGCTCGGACACCTTCTCGAGGATGAGGACGACCGTCTTGCCCATCCGAAGCCCGTTCAGCGCGAGCTTGATGAACGCCTCGTCCTTGTAACCGTTCGTCGTGATGAGGCAGTCGGGGCCGAGGTCCTGTGAGAGGGCCGCGAGGAGCTCGGGCTTGCTCCCGGCCTCCAGCCCGTAGCCGTACTTGCGGCCTGCCTGGATGATCTCGCGTACGACGACTTTCTTCTGGTTCACCTTGATCGGGAACACGCCCCGGAAGGCTCCGTCGTATTCGTATTCCTTGATCGCGCGCAGGAATGCCTCGTTGAGCTCCTTCACCGTGGCGTCGAGGATCTGCGGAAACCGCACGACGACCGGCGTCGAGATGCCGCGCAGGGCGACGTCGTCGATGACTCCCTTGAGATCCACGAAGCGATGACTCTCGCGGGTGGGGTGAACGAGGAGGTTTCCGTCGTCCGAGACGGAGAAGAAGCCCTTGCCCCAGTTCTCGATGCCGTAGAGCTTCTCGGCGTCCGCGAATTTTTCGGGGACCCGGACGCGGGACGGCTTCGGGGTCTTGGGTTTTCTTGAAACGGCCGCGCTGCTGGACATCGCGCGAATCTTACGCACGGAGGGCCGGTTCGTGTCGAAAACTTCGGCGGTAGGATGGCCCCGTGAAGATCGCCGTGCACATACTCTCGGGCTTCCTGGGCGCGGGGAAGACCACCGCGATCAAAGACCTCCTGGCGCGCCGGGCGGACCGGGAGCGGATCGCGGTCGTCGTGAACGAGTTCGGGACGCTCGGCGTGGACGGCGCGCTGTTGTCGGACTGCGCAAGCTGCGTCCTCAAGGAGATCCCGGGAGGCTGCGTGTGCTGCACGGCGATGGCCGACCTCGAGGCCTCGCTCGAGGAGGTCTCGGACCTGGTGGCCCCGACGCGCTTCGTCCTCGAGCCCACGGGGCTCGCGCGGCCGTCGGAGCTCGTCGACCTCCTGCGCGGCCCGCGCTGGGCGCAGCGATTCGACGTGAGGCCGGTGATCACGCTCCTCGACCCGCAGCAGGACGTGGCAAGAACCTACGCCGAGAGCGCGCTGTTTCGGGACCAGATCGACACCGGAGACGTTCTCGTCGTGAATCGATGCGATCTGGCTTCGGAGGAAGAGATCCTGAAAGTGGAAGAATGGGCCCGGGCGCTGGCGCCGGCGAAGCTGCGAATCGTCCGGGCCTCGCATGGGGTGCTTCCTGACGAAATCTGGGACCTCGAGCGGCAGACCCCTGCTGCAGCTCCGGCGCTCCTCGAGGCGAACGCTTCGCACATCCACCTTCAAAGAAATTCCTTAGAAGGGTATGTGGGCCGGGGCGTGGCCCAGCCGCCGGAGCGGATCTTCGACGCCGATCTTCTTTTCGCAGCCCTCCAGGCGCTTCTCTCGGGCTCGCTCACGAAGGGCCGTGTCGCCCGCGCGAAGGGCCTCTTTCACACGACAGCGGGCTGGCGCGTCCACGAGATCGCGGGCGGCCGGCTCTCGACGGCGGAAACGTCCTGGCGGCGCGACAGCCGGGTGGATGTCATTCTGAAGAATCCGGGAGAAAGAGATTTCTTGGAGTGGGAAGAGGCACTCGGCGCAGCGCTCGTGCCGGTGGGTGCTCCGCTTCTGACGCTCGAAAACGGAGCCGGTGCCGTGCGCGCATACGACCCAAGGGGCTTCGAAGCTCTCTCGCATTTCCTTTCTAAGCAAATCTTTTTCTCTTCTTCTTCTTCTTCCGATTCTTCCTCCGACCCTCCCCCGACAGCATTCCGGCTCGCCGACGTCCTGGCGCACGCCGGCCTCGCCCGCGACGCCGACTGGATGTGGATCGTCATGGACTCGGGCCTTTTCGGCGTCGGCGGGCCGCGCCGTGTCCTCGAGAATGGCGTCGTTTTCCCCGGGGATGGCGCGTTCCGCTACGTCCTGTCCGACGAGGCCGCGCGCGGCGCGGAGGACGAAGTTGACGCCTGCCGGGATCTCTCGAACGTCTGCGGCGTC
This sequence comes from Acidobacteriota bacterium, assembly GCA_030278895.1. Lineage (GTDB taxonomy): Bacteria > Acidobacteriota > Thermoanaerobaculia > UBA5066 > UBA5066 > Fen-183. The sequence goes on along the minus strand of JARXKK010000075.1, from coordinate 3,417 downwards.
CGGCTGGGAAGCGCGCCGGGCGCAGCGGAAGGAGTTTTTTCATGACGGGGAAGTCAGGCCTGCTGCTCTATGGCGCCAACGGCTACACCGGGAAGCTCATCCTCGAAGTGGCGCTCCGCGAGGGGCTCCAGCCCGTCCTCGCGGGCCGCAACGCGGAAGCCGTCGAGCCGATCGCGAAGGCGCACGGCCTCAAGAGCCTCTGCTTCGGACTCGAGGACCCCGCGACCGTGGGGCGACTCCTCGAGCCCTTCTCCGCGGTGCTTCTCGCGGCAGGACCTTTCTCGAAGACGAGCGCCCCCGTGCTCGAAGGCTGCCTCCGCGCGAAGACCGCCTATCTCGACATCACGGGCGAGGTCGCGGTCTTCGAGGCCGCGTTCGCGCGCGACGCGGACGCGAAGAAGGCGGGTATTCCTGTCCTGCCCGGAACCGGATTCGACGTCGTGCCGTCGGACTGCCTCGCTCGGGCGCTGTCGGAGGCCCTCCCGGGGGCGGAAACACTCACGCTGGCCTTTCGTGGCTTCAAGCCGAGCGCGGGAACGATGAAGACGATGGTCGAAGGCGCCCACAAGGGCGGACTCGTGCGCGTGGACGGAAAGCTCGTCGGTGTGCCGTCGGCATGGAAGACGATGGAGGCTCCGCTCCCCGAGCCGCGCCTCGCGATGACGATTCCGTGGGGCGACCTCGCGACCGCATGGCGCTCGACCGGGATACCGAACATCGAGGTTTACATGGCGGTCCCCCCGTCCGCCGTCGCCAACGCACGGCGCATGCGCCGGCTCGCGCCGGTTCTCGGCCTGCCGTTCGTGCAGGCCTTTCTCATGAAGCGCATCGAAAGAAACGTGAAGGGCCCAACGGCAGAGGACCGCGAGCGGCAGCGTTCGTTCCTGTGGGGGCGCGTCACGAAGGACGGACGCTCCGTGACGGGCACGCTCGAGACGCTGGAGGGTTACACGCTGACGGCCGAGACGTCGATCGCGATCGCGAAGAGGGTTCTCGCCGGCGAGGTCGCCCCCGGCGTCCACACACCCTCGGAGACGTTCGGCGCGCGCTTTATCGAGTCGATCCGAGGAACCAGGCTCGTCGTGCCTGCATGACTCCGGTCCGGCTCGCCGTCCGCCACGTCACGAGCCGCCCGCTCCGGAGTGCGCTCACGATCGTCGCGATCGGGCTCTCCGCGGGGCTCGTCGGGTTCCTCTATCTCGTGAACGGGGCCCTCAAGAACGACTGGTCCGAGAACATGGGCAGCCGCGCGATGGTCATGGCGAAGACGTCGATGTTCGAAAAGCTCCCGATGGCGTATCTCGCGAAGCTCGAGGACGTCCCAGGCATCCAGCGCGTCTGTCCCTTCGATTTCCTGATGGCGTTCTGGCAGAACGACCGCCCCGAGAACCAGGTTCCGCTCTCGTCGGCCCCCGCGGACGCGTTCCTCGAGGTCTACAAGGAAGCGAAGATTCCGCCCGATCAGGTCGCCGCGTGGAAAGCCGACCCGACGGGATCGGTCATCGGTCCGATCCTCGCGAAGCAGCACGGCTGGAAGATCGGGGACCGGATCGTCCTCAAGGCGCCCGTGCAGGGCGGCGTCATCGAGACGACGATCCGCGGCGTCATGACGTACAAGCTCGACAACGGGCTCTACGTCCACCGCAAGTACTTCGAGAACGCGACGGGCGACGCGGGACAGGTCGGGATGTACTGGATCCTCGCGAAGTCGCGCCCCGACGTGGCGCGCGTGACGGCCGAGATCGCGCGCCGGTTCGACAGCGCGCCCGTTCCGATCCGGGCGATGAGCGAGAAACAGTGGCAGCTCATGTTCATGGACATGATCGGGAACGTGCAGCTGCTCCTCGGCGGGATCGGCCTCGCGACGGCCTTCACGCTCTTCCTCATCACGAGCAACACGCTCGCGATGTCGGCGCGCGAGAGGCGGGGCGAGGCGGCGCTGCTGAGGATTCTTGGATTCCCCCGGCAGACCGTGCTGCAGCTGCTCGTCCTCGAGGGCGCGTTCTTCGGGGCGGGAGGCGCCGTCCTCGCCGTCGGCTTCATGGCCCTGTTCGCGCGGCTCATCGAAAACGCGCTCATCGAGACGCAGTGGGCGGGGATCGGCGCGATGCTGAACACCGACGCCACGATGGTCGCCTCCGTCGCCGGCCTCTCCCTGCTCGTCGCCGTCCTCTCCTCGCTCGTGCCGGCGATCAACCTTTCCGGCCGGCCGGTCGTGAGCCTCGCGCGCGAAGGGGATTAGCGCGCTGGGCGCTTTTCCACCGGGCGCTCGAGGGTAAGCTCGAGGACGAGGGCGGAGTGCCCGCGGCCGAAGGTGGCTGACACGGTAATGCGCTCCGGCTTTCCGTAAGACAGGCGCAGCGATTCGTCCGCTCGCGCGATCCGGATGGTGACTGGTGGCTGGCCATGCCCTGGAGCCACGTCACGCGTGACGGAAATCGAGCAGGCCACGAGTGCGTCCGTGTCTCCGGCGTCGAGGACGGCGACGCTCGTGTGAAAGCCTCGATCCAGAAGCACTCCGGCAGCCGCCGTCTCGGGCGATCCGGACTGAAGCGTGCCCGCTGCCCCGGCGGCGAGCTGGATGCGTGGGGCGAAAAGGACCTCGTCGCCGCCCGCGCCGGCTTCGAGGATCTGGACGGTGAGCAGGTACTGTCCCGCCTGCGAAGCGGGCACCGCCTTCGACGCGCCGTCCCTCGAGCCGAGCGCCTTGAGAGTGAGAGGCGCCGAGCATTCGGGCAGTCGGAAACTGGCACCGGGAGCGACGATCCTCGCGAGCGCGGCCGTGCCGCGAGCGGGCCCGAAGACGACCCGGGGGATCCCGTCGAACGTGTCGCCCGGGATAAGCATGACCGGCAGAGGCACGGAGCATCCGGGAAGAGTCACGGTTGCGAGCGACCCGATTTCCCAGACCGTCGAGCCGCCGGACCCCTCTTCGCGAAACTCGAACGAACCGTCGAAATGCTTCGGTTTTTCGGCCGCGGGCCGCCGGGGGAGAGAACCATCCGAGAGGAAAGCCCGATCGAGCGCTTCATCGTCAGGCTTTTCCGGACCCGTTCGTGCTCTCTCGCCGGCCTTCGTCACGTACATGCGCTCCCCGTCGAGGCGAATCGAAAGCGCATGAGACGTCTGGAGCCCGGCGATCACGTCCGACACGCGACTTTCCCGGGCCTCGAGTGTGACGGTCCCCTCGATTCCGGGCTGGAGGATCAGCGTCTTGCCGAGGAGGGTCGCGAGGCGCTCGAGCACCTGACCGAGGTCGGCCTCTTTCAGATTCAGCGTGACCCTCTCGTCGAGGTGCGCGCGAGGCCCGGACGCCGGGGGGGGAGCGCCGGAGGCTTCCGGTTCGGCGGCGGGCGACCCGAGCGCGAGGGTCAGAGCAAGGGCGAGCGACGGCATCATGTGCGATCTCCTTTTCTC
>JARXKK010000074.1:12507-15470 GCA_030278895.1 Acidobacteriota bacterium | reverse complement strand
GAAGGAGCGTCTCGGGCACCGTCGCGCAGTCGAAGGAGACGAGCGGCCCCTTGCGGGACGAGAGCGGATGGATGACCTCCTTCACGAGGAAGTTCTTGCCCGAACCGGTCGGCCCCGTGAGAAGGAGCGGGAGAGGCGTGGGCGCGAGCGAAGCGATCCGGCGGCGGAGGTCGCGCATCGCGGCGCTGCGGCCCCAGAAGAACCGTCCCGTCGAAAGCGGCGATTCGCGCTCGTCGAGCACCCGGCGGACGAGGCGCACGAGGCCCTCCCCCGTCGCCTCGTCCTCGCCGACCGTGTACGTGAAGGCGTCAGCCCGAAGACGCCTGGCCTCGTCCTCGAACGGAATCTCTTCGTGGGCGGTCGTGAGGAGAACCGGAAGGTCGGGCTCGCGGCGCCGCAGGCGCTCGAGGATGAAGAGGCCCTGCCGGTCCCGGCGGTCCCGCCGGTCCCGCTTCCCCGCCGCCGTCTCGCCCAGAGACCGCTGATCGGGCAGCAGCTCCTCGTCCGGGACGTCGAACCGCAGGTCGAGAACGACGAGATCGGGGAGCTTCCCGGCGCGCGCGAGGGCCGCCTCGGCCTCGGACCAGCTCCCCGCCCAGTCCTTTTCGGCGGACGGGCCGAGGAGCGCGAGATCCGGGGCGTGGCGCCGGAGGAAGTCGGCCGTCTTCGGCTGGTCGTCCACGACGAGAACGCGGGGGCCGCGCGCCGTCATCGCCTTGCTCCGAGGGGCCGGATCTTCTCGGGGCCGTCCTCGACGGCGATGCGGCGGTAGAAAGCGGTGCACGCGCGCGACGCTTCGATGCAGGCCTCGTCGAGCGCAAGAAGATCGGATTCGGAAAGAGGAGAAGCCTTTGCTTCGGAGGGAGGAAGAGAAGAAAGAGAAGATGAAGATTCTTTGAAGGGGGAGAGGGCGGCGGCGTAGCGCTCGACGGCCGCCATCGCGCGATCCAGGGCCTCAAGTTCCAGGTCGTCCGCCGAGAACAACGGCCCTTCCTCCCTCTTCCATTCAAAGAAGATCTTCAGGACATCTCTGTTCGCTCCGCCTCCATTCGCGCGTGAAAGAAGATCCCGCGTAAGCCTGTCTCGGAGTTCTTCCACGCCTGGTTCTCTTTCTTCCGGTGCGCTCCACCGCAATGCCTTCCCGACGTCGTGCTTCAGCCGAAAGGCTGCGGTTTTTCGCCGCAGCCTCCGGTCCTCCGAGTCGTGTTGCGATTTCGCCATCGCCCGCGATTATCCGCTCAGCCGCTCGGTCATCTGCTGGAGCCGATTCCAGTCCACGACGCCCGGCGCCGAGTACGGACGGTCGACGAGCACCGGCCGGCGCCCGCCGTCCGTGTCGCAGAGGACGTGCCGTTTCGGAATCCGGATCCCATCGGGCGTGAATCCCTCGCAGACGACGAGGAGCAGGCGCCCGTCCGGCGAGAAGCCGAGGGACGTCGTATAGCGGTCCTCGCCCGAAATCGGGCCGCCCGGGGACGCCAGCGGTGTCAGGATCTCGGGCTCCGCGGACGCCGCCGGCTCCACGACGCGCGCGCGCACGAGGTCGAGGAGACGTGTCCGGCGCCGGCCCGCCGTCGGCGCCTCGTCCCAGACGAGCTTCCTGCCCGCCGCGTCGAACGCGAGACTGGCGGGATCGGCGCCCAGGACCGTGTACGGCTGGATCGCGTCCTTGCCGTCCGGGCGCAACACGACGAGCAGCGTCATCCCGCCCTTCGCGACGAACTGGGCGCGCATCCCCGAAGCGGAGACAACGGGTTTGTCCGAGACGACCTTGCGGGGCAGCGACTTCGTCAGGCGCGCCACGAGGCGGTCGGCCGCGCGGCGGCGCGACAAATCAGGCGTCGTGGCCGTGACCTCCGACGCGGATTCGATGGCCCCGTCCCGGTAACCGGCGAAAGCCTCGATGTCACCGCGGCGGGCGGCGCCCTCGGCGAGCCAGGACAGGAGCCGTGCGCGCTCGAGGAGGAACGCGACACGGCGTGTCGACGCCGGGAACGAGGAAAGAAACTCACCGAGGTCCCGCTCGCGGCGAACGGCCGTCGCAACGTCGCCCGGCCGCTCGGGATCCACGACGGGTCCGCACGACAGGAGGAGGCGCAGGCGCGCCCGCTCGGCAACCTCGGCGGGCGGTGCGAGCGCGATCAGACGCCGGTAGGCCGCGCCGTCGTATCGGTAGCCGCTGCCGTCGTTCTTCGGGACGACGGTCACACCCCATGACTGCGCAAGGACCACCGACGCGGGCGGGCGTCCGCCTTCGCCGGGGCGCGCAAACTGAGCCAGCAGTTCGCCCGCGCGGCCGAGAAGCTCCCAGCCCTCGATGCGTGAGGCGTCGCGCCGCGTGACTTCGTGCAGGTAGGCGGCCGCGAGGACCGGTCGATCGTTCGCGTCGAGCAGGAGGCGAGCGTTCCCCACGAGACGCTCGATCGGCTCCCGTGGATCGTCGAGTACGAAAAAGGCCGAGGACTCGGCCCAGCCGCGGGCCGCGGCCGAGCTGCCCCAGGCAGGAGAGGCCACGAGAACGCGGCTGCCGTTCGTCTCGAGGAGCGTCGCGGGCGCGCTCGCGGCGACCCGTCCGGCGCGCCCGAACCGGTCGGCCGGCGTCTCGCCGAGGGCGACCGAGCGGAGCGCGACGAGGTTCCTGCCGTCGGGCTCCCCTCCTTCCGGCGTGGCGGCGCGCGCGATAGCCGCGAGGAGGAGGGGCGAGGCGAGGAGGCCGAGAAACGCGAGGAGCCTGAGGATCGGGGCGACGTAGCGGCGGATCATGTGAACCTCCCGGCGCGGGGTTTCTTTCCACGCCTGCGGGGCTCGTTTCACGGTTCGTGCCGCGGGAAGACAATAGATCCGCGCGTTCCGGCCACGACTACATTATGCGATACGGAGTATTTTGCTTAGAAAGGAAGAACAAAGAATCGGCCGCCCGTCGCGGTTCCGCGCGCGTCGGCCGGCACCGTTCGTGAAGTCGC
>JARXKK010000074.1:0-12407 GCA_030278895.1 Acidobacteriota bacterium | reverse complement strand
CCTCCGGGCAGCCACTTTCTCCCGCGCGCGTTCTACGACCTCACGCGCATGCGCGTGTCGGACCAGCTCCTCTCGGGTGCCGCCGCGACCTTCAACGTGCCGACGAAGGACGGCTTCACGGTGGGACTCGTGATCCAGGCGCGGTGGGCGCTCGATCGGAACCAGCTCCTCGCGCGCTGGGCAGGCCTCCCCGCCAATCCCGGCACGGAAGTCGTCGGACCTGTCCTCGCGTCCGCGTTCCGCGCCCTCGCGCCGGAATACGACGCGACGTCCCTCCTCGCGAGCAAGCGCGAGGAACTCGCGTCCCGGGCCGCGAAGCAGGCCGCCGAGCGCCTTGCCGAGGGCGGCATCCTGCTCAAGGACGTCCTCGTCAGCGATCTGAAGCTGCCGGCAGAGTTCGAGCGCGGCCGCCTCGCGCTTCTCGAGGATACGCAGCGCGTCGAGCGCACGGAGGCGAACCTGCGCCTCAAGAAGCAGGAAGTCGAGGTGCAGCGCCTGGAGGCCGAGGCCCGGAAGGCCCGTTCCGACAAGGAAGCCGAAGCATTCGCGAACAAGCGGCTCATCGAGGCGAAGGCCGAGGCGGATGCGATGGCCTGGGTGCTCCCGCTCAAGGAGAAGCAGGTCAAGACGATCGAGCTCGAGGCCGAAGCGCAGAAGGGCCGGAAGCTGAAGGACGCGCAGTCGCAGGCCGAGACCATGAAGATCCAGGCCGAGGCCGAAGCCTCACGGCGCCGCACGATGTCGGACGCGGAGGCCTACGCGATCCGCCAGACCTCGCTCGCGCAGTTCGAGAACCTCAAGCGCGAAGTCGAGCTCATCCAGGCGAATCCGACGTGGGTCCAGAAGACGCTGGCCGAAAAGCTCGGGGACAAGGTGCAGGTCATCGTGATGCCACACCTCTCGGCGGACATCCTCGCGCCGGAGATGGGCAAGCGCATTGCGGCCGGGACGGCGCGATGATCGCGGCGCTGCTCCTCGCGGCTCTCTCGTCCGATGCCCTCTTTGCGGAGGGTCCGGAAGGCAGCCGCAATCTCGTCATCGTCGGCCGTTACCTCGCGGCGGACGAGACGCGCATTTCTCTCGCGGCGGCGTTCCTCGCACGGGGCGCGGCCCGTCTCCGGGCGGAGGGAACGGCCGACCCCGGGGCGGAGGTCCTTCTCGGCGAGGTCGCCGAGCGCCTCGCCCCGAAGGGCGGCGCCGCCCCGGCCGGCGTCGGCTTCGTTCAGGTCTTCGATCCGAAGGCGGGGCGGCGGTTCCGCGCATACGACGGGGCCGCCTTCCGCCGGGTGCTCGACGACATCCCGCAGGAAGCGGACACACCGCTCGCCGAAGTGAGGGAACGCGCGATGGCGGGGGCGTTGCGCGCGCGCTTTCCTCTGCGCGGAACGAGCCTCCTGTCGCTCTGGGAGGAGACGGTTCTCTGGCTGACGTTCGCCGAGCGCGTGAAGAGCCCGAGCGTCGCGGAGGGCGTCGCACGAAAGCTCGAGGCCGCGGCGCCTTCCCTCGCGCGCCTCCTTCTTGCCGCCGAAAGGGGCGAAGATCTGACGGCGCTCGACCGGCGCCTCACGGACGCCGCTGAGCGGCTCGAGGCGCTGGAGCCCTCGCCGGGGAAGGCCCGCCGGCTGCGCGAGGCCGCGCGGGCCGTCCGGCGTCTCCGGGGCAATGGAGGGCCGTCGTTTCCCCAGGAGGTCTGGGTCACGCAGGGTCCAGCGGCCCTCGTGGCCCGCATCGACGGCGAGATCGGCAAGCTCTCGCTCGTCACCGAGGCGCACGCGAGCGCACCGGCGGCGCTCCGGTCCGCGCCGCGGGCGATTCTCGACTCCCCGCTGCTTCCGGTTCCCGGATCGCTCGCGCTCGGGGCGGACGGTCAGACCGTGACGTGGCTCGAGGCCGCGACCCCGACGTCCCTCGTCCGCGTCGCCGCCCGGCTGGACGGCAGCGGCCGCGTGCCCTTCACGGACACCCGCGCTCAACCGCGCAGGGCGAAGAAATGAAACGCCGCGATGACGAGGGAGTGCGTGATCTTGCCGGTCCCGATCAGGCCGGGAATGCTCCGCAGCGGCACCCGTTCCACGGCGAGATCCTCGCCTGCGTCCGGTATGAGATCTCCCACGCGCCGGCAGCCGCGGGCGACGTAAGTCGTGCAGCGGTTCGACTGAAAGGCCGGGTTCGGGTGCACGACACCCAGGCGCTTCCAGCTCCTTGCCGCGTACCCCGTCTCTTCGCGCAACTCACGCCGCGCCGCGACGAGTGCTGAACCGTCGTGCGCCTCCACGCCGCCGCCTGGAATCTCCAGGGTCACCGAGCGGGTTCCGGCCCGGAACTGCCGCACGAGGACGACCTCGTTCCGGTCGGTCAGCGCGATCACGTTGACCCAGTCCGGGCAGTCGAGGACGTAGAAGGGATGCGGCTTCCCGGTCCGGGGCGACACGAAAGACTCGCGCCGCACGGAAAATACTTTGAACGAGCCGAGCGCTTCACTCGAGGCGAGAGGCCAGGCTCGCAATCTCTTATGCGTTTCCGAAGCCCGTGATGATGTACGTGCCGCTCTTCCCGTCACGCTTCAACGAGATGAGGCTCTGCTTCTCCGCGGCCTCCAGCAGGTCGGAGAAGGCGCGGAAGCCGTAATAGCTTTCGTTGAACGACGGGTTCTTCCTCTGCATGGTCTGCTTGACCATCGAGCCCCAGAGGACTTCCTTGTTTTCGCGCTTCAGCGCGAGAAGCGAGTCGATCATCAGCGAGAAGACCTCGGCAGTTTTCTCGGGCAGGCCCGCGAGCGAAGGGACCTTCGTCTTCTCCCGCACGAGGTCCTCGTAGTAGAGGAACTCGTCGCAGTTGTCGATGAGGAGCTCGGACGTCGAGCCCTTCACGCCGAAGCCCAGCACCTGCTTGTTGTTCTCCTTCAGCTTCGAGACGAGCGGGGAGAAGTCGGAATCGCCCGAGCCGATGACGAACGTCGTGATGTGAGCTTTCGCCGAGGCGAGGTCCATCGCATCCACGACCATCCGGATGTCCGCCGAGTTCTTGCCGGTCATGCGGTGTTGAGGGATGTCGATGAGCTCGAACGCGGACTCGTGGAACGCGCGCTTGTACTCCGTGTAGCGGCTCCAGTCGGCGTACGCGCGCTTGACGACGATCTTCCCCTTCTCGAGGAGGCGCGAGATGAGCAGCTTGACGTCGAACTTCGGATGTCCGGTCTCGCGCAGCCCGATCAGGAGGTTGTCGATGTCGATGAAGAGAGCGAGGATCTGTTCTTCCTGGTTCATGGCTCCTGCCGGCGGCGGCGCTCCCATTCCGTCGATGAAGTTCGACGGCGTCACGAGGGAGGGCGGGGCCGCGAGAACGGGTTCGGCTTCGGGAAACGGGACGTCGGCAAGCTCGTCGGCCGGTTTGGCCTTCGCTCCCACCCGGCCGCGCCCGCCGCGCCTGCGGCGACGGACGGCGCCCGGAGCTTTCGGTGCGGCGTCGCTCACGAAACCTCTGTCACGTCGGTGCATTGTCGCACGAGTGCGAGAATCGAGGACGTGACCGCAGATCCCTTCCTCTTCGACCTCGGCGCGCGCGGCGCGATCGTCCTGACCGGCAACGATCGCGCGTCCTTTCTGCATGGCCTCGTTACGAACGACGTGAAGAAGCTCACCCCCGGGCAGGGCTGCGCCGCGGCGTTCCTGACTTCGAAGGGGAAGATGCTCGCCGACTGCGTTGTTCTCTGCGAGGAGGATCGCCTCGGGCTCGACTGCGAACCGGAGCTTTCCGGAAAGATTGAAGATTTGCTTCGGAAATATCTCGTGTTCAACGACGTTCAGATCGGAAATGTCAACGCAGAGAACCACGTCTTTCACCTCACGGGCGCTTCACCGGGTGACGCGGTCGAAGATTTGCTTAGAAGGTCAATAGGGTTTGGGGACGGGTCCACGCTGCCTCGCGAGCCGCACGCACATGCGACGGTCCTGGGCGCCGCCGCAGGCGGCGCCATCCGGATCATTCGCGAAAACCGCACCGGCGTCCCCGGCTACGACCTCCGCCTCCCCTCTTCCCTTTCTAAGCAAATCTTCTCTTCTCTTCTTTCCGAAGGTGCGCACCTCGAGTCTTCCGAGCGTCTCGACGCCCTCCGCATCGTCGCCGGCATTCCCCGCTGGGGATTCGAACTGACCGACGCCGTCCTGCCCGACGAGGCGGGGCTGCGCGAACGGGGCTTCATCTCGGAGAACAAGGGCTGCTACGTCGGGCAGGAGACCGTCGCGCGCATCAAGACGTACGGCCACGTGAACCGGAAGCTCGTGCTGCTGACCGTGTCCGGCGGGTGTCCGAAGACCGGGGAGAGGATTTTCTTCGAAGGTGAAGAGAGCGGGACGGTTACGAGTGCGGCTCCGGCCGTGACGGGAGCCGAAGCCGCGGCGCTCGCCTACGTCAAGCGAGCCCATGCGAATCGGGGAGCGCATTTCCTCATCCGAACACTCGAAGGCGATCTCCCGGCTGTCTTCTCCTCCGTGCCTCTTGTCTGACCCTCCGCGCACGAGGCGTCCGCGCGACCTGCGCCCCTACCTCGCGCTTCTCGCCGTGCAGCTCTGCTTCGGCAGCTTCCCCGTCTTCGGGAAGCTCGCCCTCGCCGAAGTCCAGCCTCTCGTCCTCGCGGCGCTCCGCGCCGTGGCGGGAGCGGCCGCCCTGACGCTGCTCGCGCGGATCCTCGATCCCGGCGGCGATACCTTCGACGAGAAGGACCGGCGGATGCTGATCGTTCTTTCGTTCTTCGGCATCGTCGCGAACCAGGTCCTCTTCATCTTCGGCCTCTCGAAGACGACCGCGACGAATGCGACGCTTCTGACCGCGATGACGCCGATCCTGACGCTCGCCGTGGTGGCGGTCCTCGCCGGCAACCGGCCGTCGCCGCGCCGCCTCCTCGGAATTCCCGTCGCTTTCGCGGGGCTCCTGTGGCTCCTCGACGTGTCCCGCCTCGACTTCGGCGACCGGACGTCCTTCGGAAACGCGCTCATTCTGGCGAACGCGCTCTCGTACTCGATCTTCCTCGTCCTCGCGCGCGGCATCCTGAGGCGTCACTCGGCGGTCCGGGTGACCGCGGCGATCTTCCGGTACGCGGCCCTGCCCGTCGTCCTCCTCGCGCTCACCGATCTCGTGCGCTTCCGTCCCGCCGCGCTCTCGGCGCGCGCCTGGACGGGGATCGCCGGCACCGTGATCCTCGCGACCGTCGTCTCGTACGCCCTGAACGCCTGGGCGCTCGCGCGCACCGGTGCGGCGACGACCGCGATGTTCATCTACATCCAGCCGCTCGTCGCGATAACGCTCGCGAAGTTCGTCCTCCGCGAGTCGCCGTCGCCGCGCACCGCCGTCGCCGCGGCGCTCATCTTCGTGGGAATCGCGCTCGCGACGTGGCCGGCGAGAGCCCCGGCGCCGAGGAGAGTCAGCGACTGAGTCTCTGTTGACACCCGGACCGAAGGGTTCGAGAATCAGGAATCAGGTTCGAGACAGCGGCGGCCGCTTGTTGCGGTAGCGCCTCCCCCTCACCCGCAACCCGCCGACAGAACGAACTCGAGGAGTGCCCGATGACCTTGCGCCCGTGTTTCCGTTCCTTTGCCACCCCCGCGCTGCGCGGCGGCTTCTCGCTGTTCATCCTCCTCGCCGCGGCCGCCCCGGCCGGCCTGCACGCGCAGATCGCGGGCCAGAACGTGAACATGGTATCGGGGACCCAGTGGCCCGGAGGCGATCCGTTCCTGCAGCGGCAGAACGAGCCGTCGCTCGACGTCTCGACTCGGAACCCGCTCCACCTCCTCGCCGGGGCGAACGACTACCGGACGGTCGACGTCCCCTTCGCGGACGAGTTGCCGGCAGAAGGGAACGCGGGCGACGCGTGGCTCGGGCTCTTCAAGTCGTTCGACGGCGGCCGCACGTGGCAGAGCGTCCTCCTCCCCGGCTATCCACAGGACCGCTCTGCCGACGGCCTCGCGTCTCCGCTGAAGGGCTTCGCCGCCGCGGCCGACGCGACGGTTCGCGCCGGGGCGAACGGCGTCTTCCTTTACAGCGGCATCGCCTTCAACCGGGGAAACAACGCGTCCGGCGTTCTCTTCGTCGCGCGATTCATCGACAACAACAACAAGGAGAACGGCGAGGCCGCGCAGGGCCGCGACCCGATCAAGTACGCCGGCACCGTCGTCGTCGATACCGGAAACGCGGGCCAGTTCCTCGACAAGCCGACCCTCGTCATCGACGTCCCCCGGCCGGGGGACAAGGCGTGCACGTTCCGGACGCCGAAGGACGGCGGCGGCACGCTCACGCAGACGTTTGTGGGCGGCCGGGCCTACCTCGCCTACACCGTTTTCGTCGGCGGCAACAACAACCTCCATACGAAGCTCCTCGTGGCGTCGTCCTCTGACTGCGGAGCGACGTGGGGAAATCCCGTGAAGGTGACCGAGGGCAGCCACATCAACCAGGGAGCGGCCCTCGCCATCGACCCCGCCACGGGCGCCCTCACGGTCGCCTGGCGCCGCTTCGCGAACAGCAAGGACCCGAATGGCATCCTCGTCACGCGCTCGACCGACGGCGGAAAGAAATGGTCGGGCGAGACGGCCGTTGTCTCGCTGCCGTCCTACGACGCCGCCAATCCGGGAGCGAAGACTCTCTTCGACCAGGGCACGACGTCGGGCTCGTTCCGGACGAACGCGTATCCAGTCCTCGCGGCCGACGGCTCCGGGCGCCTCTATCTCGCCTGGTCGATGCGCGGCATCGGACCCGGCGGGGACGCGCGCGTCGTCGTTTCGACCTCCGCGAACGGCACGGCGTGGTCGGCGCCCGTCCCGGTCGACAACACAATCGTCAAGGACGACGAGGGCAACGCATTCCTCGGGCTCACTCTTCGTGGCCACCAGATCATGCCGGCGCTCCGGTTCGCCGCCGGAAAGCTGATGGTTCTCTACTACGACCTCCGGCTGGACCACACGTTCGGTCTGTACTCGCCGAGCGTGCCCGCGCCGAGCCCGGCGGGGCTCTTCTTCAAGGAAACCCGGCAGCCGGCCGGCGAGCCCTTTTCGGACCCGAGGGTCTTCACACCCTTCGTTACCGACACGGGCCTGACGCTCCGGCGGCACACGATCGACGTCCGCGTCGCCCAGGCGAGCCCGGCGGCCTCCCCCGCTTTCACGTCCGCGCGCGTCTCGCGGTACGTGTTCGGGAGCCGCCCAGGCCTCACCACGATCGAGCAGCTCCAGATCAACCCGCCGAATCTGCCGATGTTCGTGCAGGGAACGGCCCCCTTCATGGGTGACTACATCGACATCGCCGGCCCGCCGCCGTTCGTTCCGCGCCCGGATGGGTCGTGGGCCTACAACACGGCGCCCGCGGGCGATGCGGTCTTCCACGCGGCGTGGACCGACAACCGCGACGTGCGCCCTCCGAAGGACGGCAACTGGGCGCACTACACGCCCGTGGGCAGCACCGGCGGACAGAGCGTGTTCGACCCCTCGCAGAGCAAACCCGCGTGCGTGGACGGACAGACCGGGATGCGCAACCAGAACATCTACACGGCGAAGATCGGCCAGGGCCTCGTCGTCACCACGCCGTCGAACGCGAAGCCCCTGACGACGGCCTTTCCGCGCGTCTTCGCCGCCGTGGTCCAGAACACCACGGAGTTCACGAAGAGCTACCGGCTGACGATCGTGAGCCAGCCCCCCGGCGGCAAGGCCTCGTTCCTGAGAGACGGGGCGACGCTCACGACGGTCGACGTCTCGCTCGCTCCGCGCTCGAGCGCTTCCCGGCCCGTCTTCATCACGTCCAGCGTCCCCAACGCGCCGGTGGCCGTGAACGTCGCCGAGATTTCCGCGCCTTTCGCGCCGCCGTTCTCAGGCGGTCTCACGGGCGCCGTGATCTTCAATCCCGACGTGTCGAATCCAGACGTCTCCAACCCGGACGTGTCGAACCCCGACGTCTCGAACCCGGATGTCTCGAACGTCGAGGTCTACACCCCCGACGTGTCGAACCCCGATGTGTCGAACCCGGATGTGTCGAATCCGGATGTCTCGAATCCGGATGTCTCGAACCCGGACGTCTCGAACCCCGATGTATCCAACCCCGACGTCTCGAACATCGGAGTCGCAACGCCGGACGTCTCGAACCCCGACGTTTCGAACCCGGATGTCTCGAATCCCGACGTGTCCAACGCACCTCTGACCGACGCGAATTACCGGATCACGAACAACGGCAACACGTCGGCCACGTACCGGATCCGCCTCATCGGCAACCCGCCGGCGAGCGCGAAGCTCCAGCTCATCCTGTCGAAGGTCTACGCGACGCCGGTCGCGGTCGCCTGCGCGCTCACGGTTCAGCCTCAGAACACGCTCGTCGCGAACATCACGCAGCCCTTCTTCACGACGGACCTCACGACGCTGGCCGACCCAGGCACGCAGAACCCCGACGTGAGCAACGCCACGATGTCGCTCGCGCCCGGAGAAACCGGCCTCATCACGCTGCGTGGCACACTCGGCGGGGGCCCAGCCGCCATCCAGAGGATGAAGGACCTCATCACCCGGACCGCTCCGGTGGCCGTGCCCCACGCCCCGCCCTCGAATGCGCCGCCGAACACCGCCCCGACCGTCGTCGCGCCGCTCTTCATCACGACGGCCTCGCTGCCGGATGGCACCGTTGCGCAGGCCTACTCGCAGTCGGTCGTGGCGATCGGCGGCAAGCCGGGCTACACGTTTACCCTCACGCTGGGGACGTTGCCCGCAGGCCTCGGACTATCCACGTCGGGCTCGATCGCGGGCTCACCCCTCGGCCCGGCTGGCCTTTCGACGTTCACCGTGCAGGTTACGGACGCCTCCACGCCTACGCCGCGCGTCGCGACGCGCGTTTTGACGATCCTCGTTAGCGCCCCGGCCTTGGTCATCGCCCCGGTCGTCTCATGGGCTGGCGCAACGATCAGCAGCGTTTCGCTGAATGGCGGAGGCAACGTGTTGACGCTCCCCGGTGGCGGGTCGGTCACGATTAGCCACGCCTACACGATCGTCAATCCAGAGGGTTGTCCCACGTGCATCGATCAGATCGAAGTCGGAATCGCGAGCAGCTTGCCGGCGTGCAGCACGGGCAACCTCATTCCGGTCACTCCGGAGTCCGGCACGGGGTCGGCCATTCTGACGGTCCCGTCCTTGCCCGGCGTCTACTACATCGGGGTCGACGTGGCGGAGGACTACTCCTGTTTCGGCGTGAACAATGGCGTTTCGTTCTGGTGGAGCGGAGCGCCGGGCCCGAGCCGCTACATCGGTGCGGTGATCGTGCCCTGAGACACGGGGCTACTTCGACGCTCCGAGCCGGCGGCGGGCATCCGCGACGAGCGGATCCCCGCCGCCGTTTCCACGCACGGCGAGGAAGGCCTTGAAGGAATCCGCCGCGGCCGGGCTCTTCAGGCCCTGCCGCGCGCGGCCGAGCTCGTAGTCGACGGGCGGGAAGTAACGCCAGGTGGGCACGTCGTCGAGGAACAGGGCCGTGGCTTCGCCCCGGCGCTTGACGCAGACGTCCAGCTCCGTGTCCGCCTCCGTGAACGCCGAGAGCTGCAGGTAGGCTCGTCCGAGACCGTAACGGCCCAGCCACGTGTCCGCGAGCTTCTTGGCCTCCGTGAACTCGAGGACAGCCTCCCGCGCCTTCCCCTGCTTGAGCCTCGCCTCGCCCTTGAGGACCCGCGCGTAAGCCTGGGCGTCCGGCTCCAGGCGAGCGGCGAGCTCGTCGGCGAGGGCGAGTGCCTTCGCCTCCTTGCCGGCGTCGAGATACACGCGGGCCGCCGTAACGGCGACGCTGATGCTCCGGCTGGACGCGAGCGCGCGGTCGAGCGTCACGAGCGCGGCGGAACCCTTCCCGGCCGCGAGCTGCGCCTCGGCGAGAGCCGCGAGCTTCGCTCCGGCGGCCTCGGCTCTCTTCGCGGCGAGGTCCGCGTCGATTCCCTTCTCGAGAATCGGGATGGCGTCGGCAGGACGCCCCTCGCAGAGAGCGAGGTCCGCGAGACCCGCCGCGGCGTACGAAGCGCCCTGCTCTCCGGTCGCCTCGAGTTTCCGGTACGTCGCAGCCGCGTCTTCCCTCCGGCCGAGCGCCGACTGGGAGAGCGCCTGCGCCACGAAGGCCTTGGCGAACGCCGGGTTCATCGCGAGGACGGCCTGGCTCTCCTTCAGCGCCGTGTCGAAGTCGCCCGCGTACATGGCGTACAGGGCCACGTTGTTTCGCTGGATGACGTTCTTCGGATAGATCTCGATCGCCAGCCGGCCTTCGGCGAACGCGCGCGGCATGTCCCGGCGGTAGAAATAGGCGAGCGCGAGGTTCGCGATCCCGGCCGTGTCCGCGGGGTAGATCTTGACGAGCTGCTCGAGCTGCTCGATCGCCTTCTCGGGCTGGCGCATCACGATGTAATAGGCGCCGCGCGTGCGGTATTTCTCGCGCTCGCTCATCCGGTCGATGCGCTGCATCGCGTCGCGGAAGGCTTTTTCCGACTCCGAGAGCTTGCCCTGGTTCGCGTAGACGGCGGCGAGACCCGCGAAGGCTCGGCCGAGGTTCTGGTCGAGGTCGGCGGCCTTCGTGTAGTGGCGGATCGCCTCCTCCCAGTTGCCCGACCACTGGAGATCCTGCGCGACCGCGTACTCGTGCGCAGCCTCGAGGGAGCCCGCCGAAAACGTCTCGGCGGCCGCGAGCTGGAGGGACGCCGGGGTCGCGTCGCCGAGGGCCGTCCGGACCGCCGCCGCGGCCTTGGCGACGGCCGGGAGAATCGCGTCCTTGCCCGACGCCTCGACCCGGGCCTTTTCGACAGGTTTTCCGGTCACGGCGTCGAGGGCGCGGATCTCGACGGCATAGCCCTCGCCGTTCTTCTCCACCGTGCCCGACACGACGAGCTGCACGCCCTCGCGCACGGCGACGAGGCGCGCAACCGCATCCGGCAGGCCGAGAGTGCCCGGCTGGAGCTGTGCAGCGATTTTCCGCGCCGAGGCCCGGCTGAAGTTGTTCACGAACGAGGCGCCTTCGAGCGCGACGCCGAACGCGGACTCGAGAGTCCCCTCGAACACAGACTCGCCCGTCCTGTTCACGAAATCGGCGATGAGGACGGATTGTGCCTTCGGCGCCTTCGGTGCGACGGGCCGGCCCCGGAGCCACAGCCACGTGCCCAGAGCGGCCGCGAGAACCGCGGCAGCGGCGCCGGCCCATGGGAGCAGCCTCTTCCAGCCCTGCGTCGCGTAGAGGACGGAGGTCGAGAACGTTCCCGTGGCGAGGTCGGCGAGGATCGCGTCCGCGCTCGGATAGCGCGCGGCCGGGTCGGTCGCCATGCAGCGCTCCATGATCTTCTGGAGGAACGCGGGGACGTCCGGGTTCAGTTCCGTTGCCGGCTTCGGCTTCTGGGACAGCCGCGCCATCATGACCGCGAAGGGCGAGTCGCCCGTGAACGGGACGACGCCGGTGACCATCTCGTAGAGGATCACGCCGAGCGAATAGATGTCCGAGCGCGGACCGGCCGCCTCGCCCTTGACCTGCTCCGGCGACATGTAGAAGGGCGTCCCGAGGATCGCCCCCATCTCCGTCATGCCCGTGCCGACGAGGCTCTTCGCGAGCCCGAAGTCCGTCACGTAGGCCGTGCCGGCCGAGTCCAGCATGATGTTCTGCGGCTTGAGGTCGCGGTGGACGACGCCCTGCTCGTGCGCGGCCGAGAGGCCCTTGCAGATCTCGCCGAAGATGGCGAGGACGCGGGGAGTCGGGAGGCGACCTTCGCGCTTGATCAGGCTCGCGAGGTCGTCCCCATCCACGAACTGCATCGTGAGGAATCGGATGCCCTCGACCTCGCCGAGGTCGTAGACCCGGAGCACGTTTCTGTGTGTGATGCGGCTCGAGAGCTGGATCTCCCGCCGGAAGCGTTCGAGGGTCGCGGGATCCTCCGCGATCTCGGGGCGGATCAGCTTGAGCGCGACGTCGCGGTCCAACTCGAGGTCGTGACAACGGTAGACGGCTCCCATGCCGCCCCGGCCGAGGATCTTCACGACACGGTAACGGTGGCCGATCTCGAACCCCTCGGGAAGCGTCGAGGGCCCCGAAAAAGACGCGAGGCTCCCGCCCGGCATGAGGCGCGAAAGCGACCGCCCCGGCGGGGCCTTCCTGTCGGGTGCGATCGTCGGCGTCGACGTCAGACCGGCCGTCGCGGGCGCGAGCGTAGCGCCCGACTCGTCGAGGCTCTCGTGGCACGCCGTGCACGTTGGCGCCCCATCGGGATTCGGGGTCTGGCAATGGGTGCAGAGCATCGGGTTCTGTCGAAATGATAACCGGCACGGCGACAGAGTCTCAGATGATCGCGGGCCGCCCCAGCAGGTAGCCCTGCCCGTACGTGACGCCGAGCCGTTTGACCTCGGCCTTCTCCGCTTCCGTCTCGATGCCCTCGG
>JARXKK010000073.1 GCA_030278895.1 Acidobacteriota bacterium | reverse complement strand
TCGCTGGCCGCGTTTCTCGCGTGGGTCGGCCTGGGTGCGGACGGGCTGTCGTCCTCGTCGTACGGCCCGGAAGAGGCGTTCCTCGCCCTTGGGACGCACACCCACCTTGCGGTCTTTCTCGCCGTGGCGACCGCCGTGACGATCATCGTCATCTCGGCTTCCTATTCGCAGATCATCGAGTTCTTCCCGACCGGCGGCGGCGGCTACCTCGTCGCGACACGCCTCCTCGGTGAGGGCGCCGGTCTCGTGTCGGGCGCGGCCCTCGTCGTGGACTACGCGCTGACGATCGCGATGTCCGTCGCGGCCGGCGTCGCGGCTCTTTCGTCAGAGCCGATCGCGCGCGGCGTGACGCCGTCCACCCGCCTCGCCGTGTCGGTCGTCGTCGTCGTGTTCCTCATCGTTCTCAACCTGCGGGGCATGAAGGAGTCGGTCCAGGTTCTCCTGCCGATTTTTCTCGTGTTCCTCGCGACGCACGCGGTGCTCCTCGCGTTCGGCATCGGGCGCCACACGGCGGATATCCCGCGGCTCGCGATCGACACGGCGCGCGAAACGCGCGATACATGGGGGAGCCTCGGAGGCTTCGCCTTCATCGCGCTCCTCCTCAAGGCTTTCTCGATGGGCGGCGGCACGTACACCGGTATCGAGGCGGTATCGAACGGCCTGCAGATCCTGCGCGAGCCTCGCGTGAAGACCGGCAAGCGGACGATGCTCTACATGGCCATCTCGCTCTCGGTGACCGCGGGCGGCCTGCTCCTGGCCTACCTCCTCGCGGACGTGCACGCCGTCGAGGGGCAGACGCTCAACGCCGTCCTCGTGAACAAGCTCGGCCGGGAGGCTCTCGGGCCGGGGGCGGGCGCGGCGGGCTTCGCCCTCGTCACGCTCATCTCCGAAGGAGCGCTTCTCTTCGTCGCCGCGCTGGCCGGCTTCCTCGACGGCCCTCGCGTCCTCGCGAACATGGCGATCGACTCCTGGGTCCCGCACCGCTTCAGCCTCCTCTCCGAGCGCCTCGTGACGCAGAACGGCATCCTCGTCATGGGCCTTTCGGCGATCGGCATGCTCCTCTTCACGGGCGGCGCCGTGAAGGTGATCGTCGTCATGTACTCGATCAACGTGTTTCTGACGTTCAGCCTGTCGCAGCTCGGGATGTGCGTGCATTGGTGGCAGGAGCGCAAGACGGAGCCCTCCTGGGGGCGGCGCTTCGCGATCAACGGGTTCGGTCTTCTCCTCACGTCGTCGATCCTGCTCGTCACGGTCACGCTGAAGTTCCGCGAAGGCGGCTGGGTCACGGTCGTCATCACCGGTTCGTTCATCGCCCTCTGCGTGGCGTGCCGCCGGCACTACAACTCGGTCCGGCTCCTCATGAAACGCGCGGACGACGTCCTGACGACGCTCCCCAAGCAGAAGCCGGGCGACTCGGGCATCCTCAAGAAGGCCGGCGCGCCCGTTCCGCGCAACACGCCGACGGCGGTCTTCCTCGTGTCGGGCTTCAATGGGCTCGGGATCCACTCGCTCCTCCAGGTCCAGAAATACTTCCCGCGCTACTTCACGAACGCGATCTTTCTTTCGGTGGGCGTCCTCGACTCGGCCAAGTTCAAGGGGTCGAGTGAGGTCGAGAACCTCAAGAAGGAGACGGAACAGGATCTCGAAAGGTACGTCGAGTTCGCCGAAGGCCTCGGAATGCACGCCGAGCACTATTCGGCCATCGGCACCGACCTCCTCGACGAGATCGTCGAGCTCTGTCACGGGGTGAAGGAGAAGTACGACCGGCCCGTCTTCTTCGCGTCGAAGCTGATCTTCCCGGACGAGAACCTCGCGAACCGGCTTCTCCACAACCAGACGCCGTTCGCGGTGCAGCGCCGCCTTCAGTTCGAGGGCCTCCAGACGGTCATTCTCCCGATCCAGGTGACGATCTAGGCGCTCATGGCCGGGCTCGCCGAACGCCGCCCGATCCCTTTTGCGCTCGGCCTCGCGGCCCTCGTGCTCGCTTTCACGGCGGACGAACGGGTCTTCGGCCTCGTGACGGACGGCCAGATCATGACGCGCACGGCGTACGCGATGGCGGCGCTCGGCGAGGTCGGCATCGCGCTGGGCCATCCGGTCGACATCCTGAGACCCGCGGGCGACGCCGTGACGCGCTACGGGATGGGGCCGTCGTTCGTCCGCGCGCCGGTCGCGGCCGTATCGGGCGCCTTCGAGAACGCCTTCGGCGCCGGGGCGTCGCAGTCGCTGTTCGTCGTCGAGCAGATTCTTCTCGTCCTCCTCGCGGCTCTCGCGGCCGGCCTGCTGGCCCGCGCCTGCGGGGCGGCCGCGAAGGGCGTCCGGCGAGCCGTGCTCGCGACGGCGCTCGCCTCGCCGCTGTGGGCCTACGTGTCGTCGGACTGGTCCGAGCCGCTCCAGGCCGCCTGCGTCGGCGGCGCCTTTGCCTCAGCGGCGCTCGCGGGCCGCGCGGACGCGCGGCGCCCGGGCCTGCTCGCGGCCGGGGCCGGGGCGCTCGCGGGCTTCGCGCTTCTCTCGAAGTCGGTCTTCGTCGTTCTCCTGCCGGTCGTTCTCGCCGTCGTCCTCCTCGAAGCGCCGCGCGAAAAGCGAACGCGGCGGTCCCTCGCGTTTCTCGGCGGGGCCGCGCCGTTCGCGGCGCTCTGGCTGACGTTCGAGATCGTCCGCTTCGGCCGTCCCCTCGCCTCGTATCGGGGCGAGCGCTTCAGCCACCCGGTGTTCGATGGTCTGTGGCGTCTCACGGTCGGGGCGAACAAGGGTCTCTTTCTCTATTTCCCGCTCGCGCTCCTCGGGGCGTGGGGCTTCGCGCGCATCGCGAAGGAGCGCCGTGTCCTCGGCGTCGCCCTCGCGGGCTTCTCGGCTTTCCTGCTCCTCACGACGGCGGCATGGTGGTCATGGGACGGCACGGCCGGTTGGGGCCCCCGGCTCCTGGTGCCGCTCGTTCCGCTCCTCGCGGCGGCTGCGGTGGTCGCGGCGCCGGCTCTTCCGGCGGCCGCGTTCACGGCCCTCTTCGCGCTCGGCGTCGCCGTCAACGCGCTGGGCGCCCTCCAGCCCGACGCTGTCCTCACGTGGTACTACGCGACGGTCAAGCCGCGCACGCTGACGGCAGGCGAGGCGGGCGCGTTCCCGGCCTTTGCGACCGAGCCTGACCCCGCCGGCGGCGTGAGACTGCTGCCGATCCACGATGTCGCGAACCGCGCGGCCCTCTCGCCGCTGCGGGTGAATGCGTGGCTCCTCGGGAGGCGCCTTGCCGGGGGCGACGTCCTCGCGGCGTTGCGGATTCCGCCCTGGCGGACGGACGTGCCGGGGCAGGAGACGGGCGCGACGCCGGAGCAGGCCATTCCGCCGAGCGCGCTCGTGTTCCTGACGTCCTCGTTTCGCTGGCCTCATCTCGGCATGTCGATGACGCGGAGCGCCGGCCAGACGGACACCGTGCTGTCCTTCGTCGACTGCCTCTACGACCAGGCCCTCCGCGCCCAGGACATGGGCCGGGGTGACCGGGCGGTCCGGTTCGGCGAGGAACTCTATGGGCGCGTTCCCTCGCCGCAAACAGCGGCCGCTCTTGCCGAGGGCTACCGCCTTGCCGGCCGGCGTGAAGCGCTCCGGGACTTCGTCACGTCGCTGCCTCCCGCCCAGAGAAGCGCGCCGGACTTCGGAATCGTGCTCGCCCTCGCGGCGCGCGACGCGGGGAACGAGAGGCTCGCGCGCGAGATTCTCGGGCAGGTGCTCGCCGTGAGCCCGCGCCGGGAGTACGCGCGCCTCTCGACGTTGCGGCTCGCGGAATGGCCCGCGACGCTTCGGGACGCTCAGGGCGTGCGCGCGGCCCTGTCCTCCCGCGAGTAGGATGTGCCCGTGATCCAGGTCCATTCCCCCGCGACGGGCGCGCTCATCGGCGAGGTCCCCGAGCTCGACGCGGCGGCGGTCGGCGACGCGGTCGCGCGCGCCCGCGCGGCGGCTCCGGCGTGGGCCGCCCTCGCGCTCGGAGAACGGATCGAGGCGCTCTTCCGGTGGCGGGACCTCGTCATCGACACGCCCCTCGTGCCCGAGACGCTCGTCCGGGAGAGCGGCAAGCCGCGCCACGAGGCCGAGGGACTCGAGGTCCTCTACCTGTGCGAGCTCATCCGGGCGATGACGCGCCTCTCGCGCCGGGCCTTTGCCGAAGAGACCCGGAACCCGCTCCTCTTCCTCACGAAGAAGACCCGCCTCCTCCGGAGTCCGCTCGGCGTCGTGGGCGTCGTCGGACCGTGGAACTTTCCGATCCTGAATAACGCGGCGGACGCCGTCGCGCCTCTTCTCGCGGGCAACACGGTCGTTCTCAAGCCGTCCGAGATCACGCCCCTCACGTCGTGCCTTCTGCGCGACCTCTGGGTGAAGGCGGGAAATCCGCCGGACGTCTTCCAGGTCGTCACGGGCCGGGGCGCGGCGGGAGCCGCGCTCGTGGATCTGGCGGACGCCGTCATGTTCACGGGCTCCGTGGCGACGGGGCGGAAAGTCGCCGCGCGCTGCGGGGAGCGACTGGTCCCCTGCGTTCTCGAGCTGGGCGGCAAGTCGCCGTTCGTCGTCCTTCCCGGCGCGAATCTCGAACGCGCGGCCGAGGCGGCCGCGTGGTCGAGCTTCATTCATTCGGGCCAGGTGTGCATCCGGACGGAGCGCATCTACGCGCACGCTTCGGTCGCGGACCGCTTCGAACAGCTCCTCGTCGCCCGCGTGGCGGCGCTGCGTCAGGCCCCGCCCGATCCCTCCGGCGGCGCGCAGGACCTAGGCTCCGTGACGTTCGCGCGCCAGATCGAGGTCGTCGAGCGGCAGATCGCCGACGCGGTGGCCAAGGGCGCGCGCGTCCTCGTCGGCGGCACGCGCCGCGGAAGCGGCCCGGGCCTCTTCTTCGAGCCCACGGTCCTGTCGGGCGCGACGCACGACATGGAGGTCATGCGCGAGGAGACGTTCGGCCCGCTCGTTCCCGTCATGCGCTTCTGGGAGAACGCCGAGGCGCTCCAGCTCGCGAACGATACGCATCTCGGGCTCAACGCGACGGTCTTCGGGCCGCCGGGCGAGGCCGAGGCTTTCGCGCGCCGCCTGCATTCCGGCCAGGCGATCGTGAACGACGTCCTCGTCAACTACTTCGTCGTGGAGTCTCCCCTCGGCGGCTGGCGGGCCAGCGGGCTCGGGGTGCGCCACGGGGTCGAGGGCCTGAGGCAGTGGACCCGCGTCGAGGCGATCACGACGCGGCGCCCTCTCTTGGCGCCCGTCGACCGCTTCCTCTCGAGGTGCCTCGCGTTTCCGTACGACCCGCGCGTGCTCGCGGTCCTGCGCGCGGCCACGCGCCTTCTGTACCGGCGCACTCTTGCGGCGAAGCTGCGCCGGCCTTCCTGACGCCGCCCGCCTCGCGATCGACCGGCCTTACAATCGCCCGAATGAAGAGTGCTCTCTCCGCGCTTGCGGTTTTTGTCGTCGTCTCTTTCCCCGCGGGCGCCCAGACGCGCACGCCCGCGCCCCTCACGGCACCCGGCCTGGTCGTCTCCACGGGGAGCGCGGCCCCGAAAGGCGGCTCCCCGGCGAAGGTGGATGACGTCCGCATCCTCGAGAGCGGCGTCGCCGACCCCTTCGAGCTCGAGCGTCTCGGCCTCGCCGCCGTGAACGCGAACCAGCTCGACCGTGCCCGCGCCCTCTTCGAGCAGGCGTGGAAACGCGGCGAGCTTCCGACGGCGGCCTACAATCTCGCCTGTCTCGACGCCCGCGCGGGCCACGCCGATCAGGCGTTCGCACGGCTCGACAGGGCGATCGCCGCCGGCTTCGACGACGGCGTCTCGCTGGAGAAGGACCCCGACCTCGCATCGCTCCGCGTGCAGCCCCGGTTCGCTTCGATCGTGTCGGGCGCCGCGAGAAACCGCGCTGCCGGGGATGCCGCCGTCGTGAAAGAGGGCGTCTTCCTGCTGCCGACGGAAAAGGCGCTCGCCGTTCTCCTTCTGATCCACGACAAGGAGTCGGATCCATTCACCGTGAGCAGCCCGTTCACCGACGTCGCGCTCTCGCATCACCTCGTGGTCGCGGCACCGCGCGGGCCCGGGCGCTCGGCGAAGCGGCGTTTCGGCTGGGGGTCGGCCGAGCGCGCCGAAAAGGCGATCGACGCGGCGGTCGCCGCGGCCCGCGCGAAGGCTCATGACCAGAAGCTTCCCGTGTTTCTCGTCGGAGTCGGGCGCGGCGGGACGGAAGTCCTCCGCGTCGCGGCCCGCAAGCCGGCCGGCACGTTCGCGGGAGCCGGGTCGATCGGTGGGCCTTTCGACCCGGGAACGTCGCCGAATCCAGCCGGCCTCCGTGGAACGCGGCTCTTCCTGGGGTACTCGCGGGACGCGGCGCCGGCCGAGCTCGCCGCCGTCCGGCGCGGCATCGAGGTTCTCCGCCAGCAAGGGCTGCGGCCCGTCGTCGCCGAGTGGCCGGGGGCGAGTTCGGGCATTCCGAAAGACGCCGGGCGCGCGGTGAAAGAAACGCTCGACGCCTTCGCGGGAATAGCGCCCGCCGCGGCGCGCTGAGGCTATTGGTGGCCGTCGACTTCTATCGGCACTCCCTCGGCGACGACGAAAAGGCGGCCGTCCGAGGCGTCCTCGATTCGCTTTTCCTGACGACCGGACAGAAGGTCTACGCGTTCGAGAACGCGTTCGAGGAATATCTCGGCCTCGCCGCCGTCGTCTGCACGGTGCACGCCACGGCATCGCTGCATCTCGCCATGCTCGCGGCCGGCATCGGCCCGGGCGACGAGGTTGTCACGACGCCGATGACGTTCCTCTCGTCTGCAAACGCCGTCGTGTATGCGGGCGGGACCCCCGTTTTCGTCGACGTCGACGCCGCGACGGCGAACATCGACCCCGCCGCCGTCGAAGCCGCGATCACGCCGCGCACGCGCGCCATCGTTGCGGTGGACCTGTACGGCCTCATGGCCGACATGGTGGCGCTGCGCGCCATCGCGAATCGACACGGGCTCTCTCTCGTGGAAGACGCCGCGCACTGCGTCGAGGGGCGGCGCGACGGCTTCGGGCCCGGGCAGCTCGCCGACTTCGGCTGCTTCAGCTTCTATGCGACGAAGAACCTCACGTGCGGAGAAGGCGGCGCGATCACGGCCCGCGACGGCGCGAAGAAAAGCCTCCTGCGGCAGCTCGGCTCGCACGGGATGTCGAAGAACGCGGCCGACCGCCATGCCGGGAAATACGAGCACTGGGACATGGAACGCCTCGGATACAAGTACAACCTGTCGGACGTGAACGCCGCGCTGCTCCTCCCGCAGCTCCCGAAGCTCGCGGGCCGGCTCGGGCGCCGCGAGGAGATCTGCAAGCGGTACGAGGCGGCGTTCCGGGAGACGCCCGGCGTCTCGTTCCCGGTCGTGCCGGAGGGCATGACGTCGGCGCGGCACCTCTTCACGATCTGGGTCGATCCCGAGAAGCGCGACGCCGTTCTCGCGGGGATCCAGGCGCGCGGAATCGGCGTGGCGGTGAACTACCGCGCCGTGCACCTCACGAAGTATTACCGGGAGCGCTTCGGCTTCCGCCGCGGCATGTTCCCGAAGGCCGAGCGCATCGGGGACTCCACGATCACGATCCCTCTCTGGCCCGCGATGACGGACGCGCAGGTGGACGAGGTGATCGCGGCGGTGAAGGCGGCTGTCGCGGACGCGGGCTAGCTAGCGCGCCGGAGCTTCCGACCGGAAGCTCACGAGGAGGCCTTCCAGCTCTTCGCGCAGGACCGGGAAGTCGCGGGGCGGGGCGCCCACCACCAGCGCGTAGAACATTGGTGCGTCCGGATAGAGACCGCAGAGCGCATCGATTGCCTTGTTGTCGATTTTGGCCGACATGCGCAGGACGCGGGTCCCTCCGCGGCCGGGCAACGGACCCAGGGGCTGCACGTCGTGCGCCTGAATCTTGACGAGGAACGTCTTCGAGAACTCGTCGGTCAAGGCGTCGAGGTCGAGGCCGCGATCGCCCGTTCTCATCGAGAAGAGAAATGCGACAGCGGAACCTCGGGGTCGCGCGAGGGCATGCTCGAGAGTCACGCGATCGCCCACCTCGAAATCCGTGAAGCTCCTCTTCGTGGCGTACCAGAGCTTCGGGGGAGCCTGAAAGCTCCACCCCAGGCCCGCGACGCGCTGGACCGGTGCGCCCCCGATCTCATCGCCCCACTGCAGAATCTTCGTGACGATGGATCCCGCGCCGCCGCGCAGGACGGCGAAGGCGGCCAGCCCCAGCACGAGGAGGAGAAAGACGAAAGCGAGACGGCCGCGCGCGGAGGCCATTGATTCGGCGCGCTCAACCGGGCCCGGTCGAGTCGACGCCCTTCAGGATGTCGAATCCCGGGTCGAGTTGGATGCCGGCGACGAACTTCCGGGATGGATTCTGCACGGTGACCGTCGTCGTGACCCCCGTCAGAGGCACGGCGATGTCGAATGTCGTCCCGTCGAGATACGTGATCCGGACGACGAGCGGGAAGACGTAGTACGGGGTGTCGTGCGGCCCCACGGCGGGATGGACGACCGTGTGGCTCTGCGTCTGGGTGACCGTGAGCGTCACCGTCGAGGCGTCGATCGCCGTCCGGTACGTCGCCTGGAACGTCGGCCGATACTTCGTCTCGAGCCACTGATCGAAGAACTGCTTGAGGTCGAGGCCGGTTCTCTGCTCGAAGAGGGCCCGCAGCTCGCCCCGCGTCGCCGTGCCCCACGCGTGCCCGTCGCCGTAGGCGCGCAACCCGGAGAAGAAAGCGTCGTCGCCGACGAGCCGGCGCAGCATGTGGAGGAACCAGGCGCCCTTGTCGTAGACGGCGCCCGTGTACTTGAAGGGGTCCGCAGGGTCGGCGACGACGGCCTGCGCGAGTTGCCCGCCGTAGTGCCCGTCGTCGTAGGACGTCCGGAGCGTGACGCCGGGGCTCCGGCCCTGCGCCTTCTCGAGATACAGGACCTCGCTGTACGTCGCGAATCCTTCGTTGAGCCAGATGTCGTCCCACGTCCGCATCGTGACCTTGTCGCCCCACCACTGGTGCGCCAGCTCGTGCACGAGGAGCAGCGTGATGTTTCGCGAAACGTCCGCGAGGATGCCTTCGCCGATGGACGTGAGTGTCGGGTGCTCCATCCCTCCCGGGAAATACCCCGAGACGATCCCGTACTTCGTGTCCACGAACGGGTACTCGCCGAAGAGGGCCGCGAGGACCGCGATGTGGTTCTTGATCTCGGAGAGCCGCGGCGCGTTCGCGGCCGCGTTGTCGGGCAGGAGGTACGAGCGAATCGGCATGATGCGCCCGTCCATGGCCTTGTAGGAGTCCTCGACGATCACGTAGTTCGCGACGTTCAGCGAAACGAGGTACGTCGAGATCGTCTGGGGGAGCTTCCACGTGTACGTGCTCCGCCCGCCGCCCGCGTCGGCGACGGAGACCGTGCCAGCGGACGCCATGACGTAGCCGGGCGGGACGGTCGCGTGGACGGTGGCGACGGCCTTGTCCTTCGGGTCGTCCACGCAGGGCCAGAAGGTGCGGGCGAGGAACGGTTGGGCCACGCTCGTCGCCGCCCATCCGGACGGGTAGTGCCGGAAGTCGAGCGCGGCTGCCGCGGGCGGGATGCCGCGATAGGAGACGGAGAGAGTCGCGCGGTCCGTGGCGCCGAGCGGCGGCACGAACGGAATCACGAGCCTGCCGCCCGTGTGCGTCGCGGTCACTCCCTGCCCGTCGCGATTGACCGACGACACGGAGAACGCGTCGTCGAGATCGAGCGCGAGGGAGGTCGTCGAGGGCGCGAAGCCCGCCACGCGGATCACGGTCGTGCCCGACAGGAAGCGGATCGCCGGGTCGATGTCGAAGGAAATGTCGTACGAAAGGACGTCGAGGCCCCTATCCGTTCCCTCGACCGACGGCGGGACGGCCCCCGTCAGCGCCCGCGCCCGGGCGGCGGCCCGGAAATGCGCGCGCTTGGCGGCACCTTCGACGTGCTCGCGAAGCGGGCCGCGATCTATGTCGACGGAGGAAAAAGTCGAAGAGGATGAAGATTCTGCGAATGAAAGAAAAGGAATCAGGAGAGCGGCGAGAGCGATTCTTCCCCGCAATTTCATGCGAGGGCTTTCCCGATCGCCTCGCCGCGCGCTATGCGTTCGCCGAGCGCGATGCCGTCTCGGAAGCCCGAGGTCACGTGGAGGGCGCCGGGTGCCGTGGCCTCGAGGGCGGCGAGATCCGCATCGAGGGCCGCGAGCGTGCGGTGGTGACCGAGCGGCATCTGGGGAATGGCCTCGGGCCACCGCGCGATCCACGTGCGCGCGGGGGGACCGAGACGTGGGAAGAAGCGGGCCACTTCGGAGCCCGCTACCGCGAGGAGATCGGCGTCCGGCGCGCCCGCGAACGCGCGGTCGAGCGCTCCGCCGAGGAAGGACGTCGTGAGGACGAAGCCTTCGGGAGCCCGGCCCGTGAAGAGCGACGCCGGATAGAGGATTCCGAGGGAGCGGAAGCCCTCCACCTGCGGGATGAGCCCGCCGAACCCGCGCGGCGCGTCGGCCGGCGACGCCGGCGCGAAATAGGCCGCGAGGACGACCGTCACCGGCGACGACGGCACGGCGGCGAGCGCGGCGGAGGAACGGGTCAACACGTTGTCGAGGAGCCGCGCGGTCTGAGGAGCCGAAAGCGTCGAGACGAGGACGTCGGCGTCGAAAGCGCGGCCGTCGGCCGTGCGGACGCGCCAGCGCGGACCGGGGGAGGAGAGCGGACCTTCGACGGAGACAGCGGCCGCGTTCGTCTCGACGCGGCATCCAAGTCGCGAGGCCAGGCGCCTCTGAAGATTTTCTATGAGGGTGAAGAGACCGCCGCTGAACGTGAGCGTGCGGGCCCGATGGCGCGGCGGAGCCTGAGCATCGCCGGGTCTCTTCTCTTTCTTTCTAAGAAATCCCCTTATGACGCTCCCACCAGCCCCTTCGGCCTCCCAAAGGCGAGGGAAAGCCGAGCGGATCGACAACGAGTGCGGGTCGCCCGCGTAGACACCGGACACCATGGGCCCCGCGCCGTAGAGCGCGGCCTCCTCGCCGAAGCGGCGTGCGAAGAACGAGTGCACGCTCTCGTCTTCGAGCGACGCGAGTCGCGGCGCGACGAACGGCTCCTTGAGGAGGCGGAGCTTTCCCTTCAGCGTGAAGACCTTGTTGAAGAGCGCCGCCGGTCCGGGCACGACGGCGCGGGGCGAGCCTCCGCGCACGATCCAGCGCGGGGCCTTGCCGTCGGCGGCGACGGCCACGGCGTCGAGACCGAGGTCGAGGAGGAGGCGCTCGGCGGCTTCGCTCGTCCGGAGCGTGTTCGGCCCGCACTCGAGCGTGAATCCGTCCTCCCGAATCGTCCGGACGGAGCCCCCCGCGCGGGGTCCGGCCTCGAGGACGGTCGTTTCGCCCGCGCTCGAGCGCCGGAAGGCGGCCGTGAGGCCGGCGATCCCCCCCCCGAGGACGACGACGCGCGTCACGCCGCCGCCTTCCCGACGACGTCGGCGAGACCCCGGATGAATTCCGGATGGTCGTTGAGCCCTTCGGCGACGGCGTAGTGGGGGATCCCGAGGCGCGCCGCCTCGCCCCCGAAGAGAAGGCGGATCTCGTAGAGCGTCTCGACGTGGTCGGACACGAAGGCGACCGGCACCACGAGCACCTGCTTCGCGCCGGCCTTCGCGAGCTCCGCGAGGACGTCGGGCGTGGAGGGGCCGAGCCATTCCACCGGGCCGACCTTCGACTGATAGCCGAGGCGCGAAGGGAAGCGGTTCCCGAGCAGCGCGTTGATCGCCGCCACGGTGCCCTCGATGTGGCTGGGGTAGGGATCTTTCTGCGAGACGACCGTCTTCACGGGCAGCGAGTGGGCCGAGTAGAGGATCACGGTCTTCGCGGGGTCGGAATCCGGCAGGGTCCCCTGCGCCTTCCGGATGATGTCGGCGTGCGCGGCAACGAAGCCGGGCTCCTCGTACCATGCGTCGGGCGCGTTCGTCCGGGCCGGACTCCAGCCCATCTTCGCGAGAGCGGACGTGACCCGGTTGAACGACCCGCGCGTCGTCGTGACGGAGTACTGCGGGTAGAGGGGCAGGACGAAAAGGCGTGTCGCGCCTTCCTTGCGGAGGTCCAGGAGCGCGTCCTCGACGAACGGAAAGGAGCAGGTCATCCCGACGCGGACGACGGGCGCGGGGCCTGCTCCGCCGGACCGCTTCGCGAGCTCAGCCTCGAGAAGGCGCGCCTGCGTCTCGGACCAGCGGCGGATCGGAGACCAGTTGATGCGCTCATAGGTCTCGGCCGACTTCGGCGCGCGGATCGTCGCGATGAGCCACGCGACGGCCTTTCGGAGCGGCGCGAACTTGATCCCGAGGATTTCCGGATCCACGAATAGTTCATACAGAAAGGGGCGGAGCTCGGCCCGGGACGCCGGCCCCCCGAGTTGAACGAGCAGCACTCCCAGACGATCGCTCATAACCGCCTACAGGGTACGAGAGAAGATCTTCGGCGCGTCCGCGGTCTTCTTCTCGAGGTAGGCGTCGAACAGCATGGCCACGTTCCGGATGAAGATCCGCCCGAGACTCGTCACCCGGATTTCGTCCGGCGTGAGCGTGACCATCCCGTCGGCCACGAACTCGGGGAGGTGGGCGACGGCGTGGGCGAAGGTCTCGTCGAAGGATTTCAGGGAAAACGTCCTCTCGACGTCGCGCTTGTCGATCACGCAGTGGCAGAGGAGGCGTTCGATGACCGCGCCGCGGAGGACGTCGTCCGCGGAGACGCGGCAGCCCTTCACGGTGGCGAGGCGGCCCGCCTCCATCGCGGCGTGGTACTCGGCGTAGTCCTTCGTGTTCTGGACGTACGCGTCGTCCAGGGTGCCGATCGCCGAGACGCCCATACCGTAGAGGTCGCAGCCCGCGTGCGTCGTGTAGCCCTGGAAGTTGCGGGTCAGCGTCCGGTCCTGCTGCGCCTTCACGATCTCGTCGTGCGGCAGCGCGAAGTGGTCCATCCCGATGTAGACGTAGCCGGCGGCCACGAAGCGTTCGATGCCGGAGACGAAGATCGCGAACTTCTCGGTGCCTTCCGGGAGATGCGCCGCGAGGACGCGCTGCGGGCGCTTGAGCCACGGGACGTGCGCGTACGAGTACATCGCGACGCGGTCGGGGCGGAGCGAGATGATCTGCTCGATGCTCGCCTCGAAGCCTGCCCGTGTCTGGCCGGGGAGGCCGTAGATCATGTCGAGGTTCACGGAGCCGTAGCCGAGCTCGCGCGCGGCGTCCACGAGCGCCTTCGTCATGTCGAAGGGCTGGACGCGGTTCACGAGCTCCTGCACCTCGGGGTCGAAGTCCTGGACGCCCATCGAGACGCGGTTGAACCCGCGCCTTTGGAGGACCGCGAGGTGCTCACGGGACGTCACGCGGGGATCCACCTCGACCGAGATCTCGGCGCCGTTCGCGGGGTGGAACGTCTCGAGGAGGTGCTGCGCGAGGCGGTCGGCCTGGGCGGGCGTCAGATACGTCGGCGTCCCCCCGCCCCAATGCACTTGCGCGACCGGGCGGGAAGCGTCGATGCGCTTCGCGAGGAGGTCGATCTCCTTGTGGACGTCCGCGAGGTAGCCCTCGATCTCGGCGCGGTCCTCGCCCTTCCGTTCGGGCTTCGGGACGACCTTCATGAAGCAGCCGCAGAACCAGCACTGCTCGTCGCAGAAGGGGAGGTGAATGTAGAGCGAGACCGGGGACTTCTTCGCGTTCGCGCGGTCGCAGGCGGCCTCGTAGTCCTTCGGGCCGATCCCGTCGTTCCACTCGGGAGCGGTGGGATAGGAGGTGTAGCGCGGGCCCTGAACGTTGTATTTGTCGAGGAGCTCCGTCGTCATCGGGAGCGTCTCGCCGCGGAGACGGATCGGAATGGCGCTCACGGACGCGAGGTTAGCATTCGTCGCGACCGGGTCTCGCCCTGCAGTTGCATCAGGTTGACGGGAATACGGTCAGCGGACGAGCGTCACGGAACGGGCCTTCGGAGAGAGCGAGATGGCCTGGGGCAGATGAAGGCCCTCGAGCCAGACGATCCGCTGGCGTTCGACCGCCCCCGTCAGCCGCGACGTGGCGGCCACCAGGTCGTCGACGTCCTTCAGGACTTCCACCTTGCCCCATCCGCCCGCGACCTTCTTGTTCTTCGCCCACACGTGGAGCGGAACGCGAAGCGCAAGGAGGTACTCGCGGACCCATCCGGCCGGCATCGCGCTCTCGTCGTCCGGGCCCGCGACGAGGAGGAGGACGGCTCGAGGACGGTTTCCCCTGGCTGCCATGAGAGCGGCCACTCCGACGGCGTCGGCGAGGCGCGCCGGGCCATGGAGCTCGGGCGGCTGGACGCGGATGAGAAGCCCGCGCACGTCGAGGCGGACACGTGGGCCGTCCTGGAGCGCGACGTATTCTCGCGAGCGCAGAAAGACGTCGTACCCCGGCGCCGCATCTCCGGGTTGCAGCGTTCCCGGCCAGCAGAAGCTCAGGCGCTGACCCTTCCTCAGGGAGGACTCGTACCAGCCGGCCGGGTCCAGCGACGGTTCGCCGAACTCGGACAGCCACGGGCCGGCCTTCTCGTCCATCACGACGACGATGTCGCCCGAACTTTCCTCTACGGCTTCGACGCGTACGGGCTGGCCGTCCGCGAGAAACCAGCCGTCCATCCTGGATTCTTTCGGTGGACGGCCCTTGAAGATCACGGGTACCGCGGTCAGCTCGGCTTGCGTCTCGCCGCGCATCACCTCGGGGCCGTTCGGCGTTGCCCTCTTCACCCCGCCGACGAGGAGCTCCGTCGTGGCCTTTTCGCCCCCCTTGAAATCGAGGACGGCTCTCAGAACGTGGACGTCCGCCGGCCGGAAATCCGGGAGAGCGATCCTCTTGAAGTCACCCGGCTCCAGGGGCTGACCGTCCATCGTCAGCTCGGTGCGCTCGGGCTTCTCGCTCTGTGCGCTCGCCCAGGCGAGACGGGCGGTGCGGCCGCGCCCACCGGTTCCGGGCAGGAGCGTGAGCGTCGCCTCCGCGAGCGAACGAGGAACGTTGATGCGCTGCACGGCCCGTCCGATTTCGGCGCCAGCGGCGTCGCGCGCGATCGCGACGAGCTCATGCGGCGCGGGGGCGCCGAAGTCCACTTTCGTCTTCCAGGGCGGGGCAGGGAGGACGACGAGGAGCTGGCCGTCGAGCCGGAATTCCACGGTCGCGACGCCGGAAGCCGCCTGTACCTCGATGGGCCGCGCCCCGACGACGATCCCGAGGAGGAGCGTAACGAAGGAAATCACGGGCGCGACCTCCGGAAGCCCCATCTAGCACGCCTTGTGCCGCCTGTCGCAAGCACAAAGCGTCCGTGAGAGGAGACGATCGGCAAGAGGGAAGGCGCTCAGCCGAGCACTTCGCCGCAGGCTTAGAATGTTCAAGGAATCACAAATGCTGCCCGCGGGTGCTCGGTTCGGGCCCTATGAGGTTCTCAGCGAGCTGGGCTCGGGGGGAATGGGGACTGTCTACCGGGCGCGCGACACGCGTC
>JARXKK010000072.1:6706-15903 GCA_030278895.1 Acidobacteriota bacterium | reverse complement strand
CGAGGCACGGGACAAGGTCCTCCAGACGTTCCGGCACACGTTGGCGCTCGCCCAGACAGGCAAGAACGAAGAGGCCCTGCTCGGCTGCGACTTCCTTCTCAAAATGGACGCGCGCTTCGCGCCCGCCCGCGGTCTCCTCGAGATGCTGCGCGGCGTCCCGCCGGGCACGCCGGTCGACGTAGACCGGTTCTCCGAATATCTCGGCGTCGAAAGCGCTGGAGAGGCCCTCTCGGAACCGGCCCACGAATTGCCCGATGCGTTCCCGGCCACCGCGCCGACGGCCGCGACCGGACTGGACGACCTCGTCTTCGGCGACGAGGCCGGGGGCTCGTCCTCCCCGAACCTTCCCGAGGCTCCTCCGCCGGTGATCGCCCCCGCAGCGCCCGCAGCGCCCGCAGCGCATGGAGCCGACCCGTTCGGGCTCGGCCTCGACGACCTTCGCATGAGCCTGCCCACCGGCGGTCCCGGCGCCTTGAACACGATTCCGGAGCCGGCTTCGTCTCCTTCTCTGCCCAACGTGGCCGCCGCAGCCGCGCGCCCCGCGCCCGGCCCCGCCGCTCCCACGGCCCCGTCCCGACCCTCTTCCGGCGTGCAGACGGACCCTCGTATCACCCAGTTCCTCAAGCAGGGAGACGAGGCCCTCACGCGCGGCAACGCGCAGGAAGCCATCGACCTTTGGAGCCGGGTCTTTCTCATCGACCTTTCCAACGAAGAGGCGAGCCGCCGGATCGACTCGGCGCGCGAGGCGCAGGCCGAATCCGCCCGCAAGATCGACATGCTTCTTTCCGAGGGCGTGCAGTCGTACGAGGTCGGCGATCTCGCGGGAGCACGCAACAAGTTCCTCGACGTCCTCGCGGTGTCCGAACACGACGCCACGGCGCGCGGTTATCTCAACCAGATCGAGGCGGCCCTCGCGACTGCGGTGGGATCCTCCGAGCCCCAGTCGGCCAGCGCGGGCGACTCCGACTTCATGAAGAACGAGATCGAAGCGCCGGCCCCGCCCTCCTTCGCGGAAGACTCCGGCGTCAAGCGCCCGTCGCAGCCCGACGCCGAGAATTTCGAGTCGGACGGCGCGGGCGCGCGGGGGGACTCACGCGTCGCGGGCCGGAAGGCCCGGATCGACCTTCGCGTCCTTCTTGCCGGAGCGGTCGTCGTTCTCGCCGCCGTCGCCGGCGGCTCGTACCTGTTCCTGAAGAAGAAGCCGTCCCCCCGGCCGGCCAACGCTGCCGCAACCCCCGCCAAGGGAGGCGGACCCGGCGACGCCGCGGCGCCTCTCGAGGACACGTTCCAGAAGGCCGACGCGCTCTTCAGCGCAGGCAAGATCGACGATGCGATCGCCGTTCTCGCGAAACTTCCGGAGTCGGATCCCCGCCGCAACGAGGCGCTCGTGAGGATCGAGAAGATGAAGTCCTCGGCCGCGCCCACGCCCGGGCCGCCCCCGCCGAGCGCCGCCGCCCTGGACGAAATGCGCGTGGCCGGTTTCGCCGCGATGGCCTCGAGCCGCTACATCGACGCCCTGAAGAATCTCGATCCTGTCGTGAAAGCCCGCCCCCAGGACACGGAGGCGGCGACCGCCGCACAGAAGGCGCACGAGCAGGTCGAGACGCTTCGCAGCGCATCGAAGTCCTACAACGAATACGACTACGACAGCGCGATCAAGCTCCTCTGGGAGCTCCGCCGGGGAGACGCGAAGAACCAGGACGTCGAGGAGTACCTCGTGAACGCGTACTACAACCTCGCGGTCCAGAGTTTCCAGGCAGGCAACATCCCGAAGGCCACGACCGCCGTGAAGGAAGCGACGGACATCCGGCCGGGAGACGCCGAGGCGCAGCGCCTCCTGCGTTTCGCCCGCAAGTACCCCAAGGGCGCGACGGACCTGCTCTCGCGGATTCTCATCAAGCACCTCACTCTCAGGCCCTGAGGCCGGACACGACATGTCCGAGCCGCCTCGCGACCCGCTCGCCGAACACCCCATCGCACCGGATACGTCCAGGCGGCGCTCGGGAACACGCGCGACACTCGAGCTGTTTCCAGCCGTCGGCGAAACGCCGCTCGGTCTCCCCGAGGACGCCGCGCCGCCCCTGCGCGCGGAAGCGGCGGTCTTGCCGGAGCGAGAACGGCCGGCCGCGGCCGCGCCCGCCTTGCCCGAGAAAGAAAGCCTCGTCGACGCCGACGAGACGAGGTCGGTCGCGTTCGCGCGGCGCGTGGCGGCGGGACTCGCCGATCTGCTCATCCTGGCGCTCGTGGGCGCCGTGGAGCTCGCCGCCGGTGCGCTCCTCCTCGACCTGCGCTTTCCGCCGCCCGCCTTCGTCCCTCTCGCGGCCTTCCTCCTCCTGGCCGCGCTCGTGCTCCTCGTGCTCGCGCCTTTCGTCTGGGGTACGACGCCCGGCATGGCTCTCGCGGATCTCCGGATCCGCGCCGAGGATGGAGGCTCTCCGACGCTGGCGGCCGCGTTCCTGCGGTTCGTCGGCTTCCTTCTGACCGGTGCGCTCGCGGGCGTGCCCCTTCTCGTCGCCGCTTTCGATCGCCGCGGCCGGACGCTCGCGGATCTCGTGTCGCGGACGACCATGGAACCCGTGGAGCCATCCGACGCGCCCGAGCCCTCCGGCCTCGCGTAAGGAAAGCCGTGCGCCTCGCGCTCTGCCAGATCGACACCACTGTCGGAGACTTCGCCGGCAACTCCGCGCTCATCGTCCGAGGTCTTGCGCGAGCCGAGGACGCGGGCGCGGATCTGGCCGTATTCCCCGAGCTCGCGATCTGCGGCTACCCCCCTGGGGACCTCCTCGAGCGCCCGTCTTTCGTCCGGGAAGCCGCGCACACGCTGGCGTCGCTCGCGCGCCGCTCGCGCCGGACGGCTCTCCTCGTCGGCACGTTCGTGAAGAACCGGAGCCGCGTCGGAAAATCCTTCCACAACGTCGCGGCCCTTCTCGACCGCGGCCGCGTACGGGCCCTCGCGAAGAAGACGCTCCTGCCGACCTACGACGTTTTCGACGAGGGTCGCTGGTTCGAACCGGGCGACGGCTGCGCCGTGGTGCCTTTCCGGGGGGAGCGGCTCGGGCTGCCCGTGTGCGAAGACCTCTGGAACGACAAGGACTTCTGGCGCGCGCGCCGGCTCTACCGCGACGACCCCGGAGAGGCGCTCGTCAAGCGCGGCGCGACACTCGTCGTCACGATTTCCGCGTCACCCTTCTCGGAAGGAAAGCCGGGCCTCAGGCGCCGGATGCTCGCCCGCTACGCCCGCGACAGCAGGGTCCCCGTCGTGTCGCTCAACCTCGTGGGAGGCAACGACGAGCTCGTGTTCGACGGCGGGTCGATGGTGCTCGACGGCCGTGGACGCATCGCCGCCCGAGCCGCGCTCTTCGAAGAGGATTTCCTGATCGTGGACGTCCTGCGGGACGGGACGGGACCCGCGCGCGTCGTCCCCGTCTCGGGAGCCGAGGCTCGCGACCTCCCGGATGACGCCCGCGGCGATCCGCTCGAGTCGCTCCGGCGCGCGCTCGTCCTCGGCATCCGCGACTACGCCCAAAAGTGCGGGTTTCGGACGGCCGTCCTCGGACTCTCGGGCGGAATCGACTCCGCGCTCGTCGCGGCTCTCGCCGTCGAAGCTCTGGGCGCTGCAAACGTGACGGGCCTCGCGATGCCGTCGCCGTACTCCTCCGAGGGCTCGGTCACGGACGCGCGCACTCTTGCCGCGAATCTCGCCATCCGCTGCGACGTCCTGCCGATCGGCCCGCTCTTCGAGGACGCGCGCCGGACGCTCGCTCCCCATTTCGGCGGCCTCGACGAGGACGTCACCGAGGAGAACGTGCAGTCGCGCCTCCGCGGGATGCTTCTCATGGCCGTGTCGAACAAGAAAGGACCACTCGTCCTCACGACGGGAAACAAGAGCGAGCTCGCGGTGGGGTATTGCACGCTCTACGGCGACATGTGCGGAGGCCTCGCCCCGATCTCGGACCTTCCGAAGATGCGCGTCTACGCGCTCGCGCGCCACCTCAACACGCGCGCCGGGCGGGCGCTCATCCCCGAAGCGTCGCTCACGAAGGCTCCGTCCGCCGAGCTCCGGCCCGGGCAGACCGACCAGGATTCGCTTCCGCCCTATCCGCTTCTCGACGCGATCCTCGAGAGCCTGGTGGAACGGAATCTCTCCCCGGCCTCGGCGGCGCGCCGGACGGGCGCTTCCCTCGCTCTCGTGCGGAAGATCGCGACGCTCGTGGACCGCGCCGAGTACAAGCGCAACCAGGCGGCACCCGGCCTGAAGGTCTCCGCGAAAGCCTTCGGGAGCGGACGCCGGATTCCCATCGCACAAAGGTCGCCGCTCTGAATCCCAGCGCCGCGCTCCCCGAGCCGCACTACCCCTGGAAGGAGATTCCCGGGTCGTCGCACGTGATTCTCCTCGAGAAGGTGCTCGCGCGGGGAGGCGGCCTCGCCGTTCTCGATCTCGGCTTCGGCGCGGGCCTGTTCGCGCGGCGCATCCGCCCGGCGTGCCGGTACCTCGCGGGTGTCGAGCTCGATCCCGAGGCGGCCGAGGCAGGCGAGCGCTTTTTCGACCAGCCCGTGGTCGGCGACCTGCTCGAAGGGATTTCCGGGCCGTGGAAGGAGCGGTTCGACGTCGTCGTCGCGGGCGACGTCCTCGAGCACCTGCCCCGCCCGGAGGATCTGCTCGCCGCGCTGAGACCGCTGCTGAAATCGGACGGAGCGCTCCTCGTCTCCCTCCCGAACGTCGCCAACGTCACCGTTCGGATCGGGCTTCTCTTCGGCCGTTTCGCATACGCGCCGCGCGGCATCCTCGACCGCACGCACGTGCGTTTCTTCACGCGCGCGACCGGGCGGGCGCTCCTCGAAGAAAACGGGTACCGCGTCGTGTCGGTCGCCGCGACCGCGATGCCCCTCGAGCTCGCCCTTCCCGCCCTCGGCCGCCCACCCCTCGCGGGGCTGGTGCGCGCCACCGCAGCCTTTGCCGCGCGGCTCTGGCCGACGCTTCTCGGCTACCAGTTCGTTTACGAGGCCCGGCCGTCATGACCGTGACGCGCGAGGTTCCCGCCTTCCGGACGCAGCCCGAGCCCGCCCGCGCGGAGCCGGGGGGGGGCGTCGCGCTGTCGATCGTCATTCCCGCCTTCAACGAGGAGGAGCGGCTGCCCGCCTCTCTCGGCGCGATCTCGGCCTATCTGGCGGCGCGCACGTCCGCGCCCCGTGTCGAGGTGCTCGTCGTGGACGACGGCTCCTCGGACGCGACGGCCGCGCGCGCCGAGGAGGCCGGGCGGCGATACGACCTCGACCTGCGTGTCCTGCGCCTCCCGAAGAACTCCGGCAAGGGCTTCGCCGTGCGGACGGGCTGCCTCGAGGCGGCGGGACGCTTCGTCCTCGTCACGGATGCGGACCTTTCGACCCCCATTTACGAGTGGGAGAAGCTCGCCGCCGCGAACGCGCCCGTCGCGATCGGATCACGGGCGCTCGACGAGTCGCTCGTGAAGGAAGAGCAGCCGCTCTACCGCAAGGCGATGGGCAAGCTCTTCAACCGGCTCGTGCGGCTCGTGGCGGTGCCCGGCATCCGCGATACACAGTGCGGCTTCAAGCTCTTCTCGCGGGAAGCGGCACGCGAGATCTTCTCGCGCGCGAAGGTCGACCGGTTCGCCTACGACGTCGAGGCGCTCCTCCTCGCGCGGCAGCTCGGCTACGCGATCGCCGAGGTGCCCGTCCTCTGGTTCAACTCGGCGGACTCGCGCGTGACGCTCTTCGGCGGCGCCCAGGCCTACTGGGACGTCCTCCGGATCCGCTTCACGACACATGCGAGGCGTTGATTTGGACCATGGTCATTGACCATGGTACGATACGGCATGTCCGCCGAGCCGACTCTCGCAATCTCCCGCTTCAAAGCAACCTGCCTCGCCGTCCTCGAAGACGTTCGGCGCACGGGGCGGCCCGTGACGGTCACGCGTTTCGGAAAGCCAGTCGCGCGCGTCGTGCCGCCCGAGTCCTCCAAGCGGACGAAGAGGTGGCTTGGCTCGATGAAGGGCCGCGCAGAGATCGTGGGGGACATCGTTTCCCCGGTCTTGCCGCCGGAGGCGTGGGAAGTCCTTCGGAAGTGAAGCTTCTTCTCGATACGCACATCTGGATCTGGAGTCTCCTTTCGCCGCAGAAGCTCGGGCGGCGGGTCGCCCGAGAGCTCGAGTCGTCGAGGAACGAGCGCTGGCTCTCACCCATTTCTCTCTGGGAGACTCAAATCCTCTTCGAAAAAGGTCGTCTCAGGAAGCCTCAGGACCTCTTTCGCTGGATCGAAGAGGCCTTGGAGACAACGGAGTTCCATGACGCGCCTCTGACGCGTGCAGTCGCCCTCGAAAGCCGGCGAATTGCGCTTTCTACCGAGGACCCCGCGGATCGCTTTCTTGCCGCAACCGCGAAGGTCTACGACCTGACGCTCGTGACCGCGGACGAGCGGCTTATCGCGCTCCGCGAGATCAAGGTCCTGCCGAATCGCCCGTAGGTTCGCGTTCAGTACAGCGGAAACGCGGACGTCAGGTCGCGGACCTTCGCCTTGACGCGCGCCTGCACGGCGGCGTCCTCGGGCGCGGTGAGGACCTCGGCGATGAGGCCGCCGATCGTCTTCATCTCCGCTTCGCCCATGCCGCGCGTCGTGACGGCGGGCGTCCCGATGCGCAGGCCCGACGTCACCATCGGCGGGTTCGGGTCGAACGGGATCGCGTTCTTGTTCACGGTGATCCCGGCGGCGTCGAGCGCCTTTTCCGCGACCTTGCCGGTCAAGCCCTTCTTCCCCACATCCACGAGGAAGAGGTGGTTGTCCGTTCCGCCCGACACGAGGCGGAAGCCATGAGACGCGACGCTTTCGGCGAGGACCTTCGCGTTCGCGACGACCTGCCGCTGATACGCCGCGAACTCCGGCGTCGCGGCTTCCTTGAACGCGACCGCCTTGCCCGCGATCACGTGCTCGAGCGGGCCGCCCTGGATGCCGGGGAAGACGGCCTTGTCGATCTCCTTCGCCCACTCCGGGACGCAGAGGATCAGGCCCGCGCGAGGCCCGCGGAGAGTCTTGTGCGTCGTCGTCGTGACGAAGTGCGCGTGGCCGACCGGAGACGGATGAACACCGGCCGCCACGAGGCCCGCGATGTGGGCCATGTCCACCATGAGGAGCGCGCCGACGGAATCGGCGATCTTCCGGAAGCGCGGGAAGTCGAGCGTGCGGGGATACGCCGAGGCCCCCGCGATGATGAGCTTCGGCTTCTCGGCCTCGGCGGTCGCCTGGAAGGCGTCCCAGTCGATCGTCTCGGTGTCTTTCGAGACGCCGTACGAGACGACGCGGTAAAGCTTGCCCGAGATCGAGAGCGGATGCCCGTGCGTCAGGTGCCCGCCGTGCGCGAGCGACATGCCCATCATCGTGTCGCCGGGCTTCAGGCACGCGATGTAAACGGCCGTGTTCGCCTGCGAGCCCGCGTGCGGCTGGACGTTCACGTGGATCGCGTCCGGATTACCGGGCGAGAAAAGCGCCTTCGCGCGCGCGATCGCGAGGGACTCGGCCTCGTCCACATGGACGCAGCCGCCGTAGTACCGCTTGCCCGGATAGCCCTCCGCGTACTTGTTCGTGAGCGTGGAGCCTACGGCTTCCATTACGGCCCGCGACGTGAAGTTCTCGGACGCGATGAGCTCGATTCCCTCGTTCTGGCGCGCGGTCTCGGCGGCCACGATGCGGGCGATCTCGGGATCGGCCTCGGCGAGGGACCGGTTCAGGACAGATGCGGGGCGGACGGCGGTCGACATGGAGTCCTCCGGAAACGAGGATCGTACCGCGGGAGGACGTTCAGGGCCCGCCGGGCGCGCGGCGCGGATAGGCCGAGACCATGCCGTCGTATTCGGCCAGCGCGTAGCTGTCCGTCATGCCCGCGAGGTGGTCGGCGATCGAGCGCAGGAAGAGCGGCTTTCGGGTGTAGTTCGATGCGATCTCCGCGTCGAGACGCTTCAGCGGCACGTCCCTCAGGTACGAGACCCCCGCGAGATCGCGGTACCTCAGAAGGACGTAATCCGGGAGGAGCCGCGGGTTCCGGTACCAGGCGGCGAACAACGTCGTGACGACGAGCTGGGCGCGCCCGTCATGCTGCGCGACGCGGTGGCTGTGGATGACGTGCTGGTAGATGAACTCCTTGAGCTCCTGGTAGAAGCGCTCGCCCGCCTTCGAGGGGGCCACGAGGGAGCCCGGGAGCCTGCGGCGCTGGGCGTAGAACTCGTCGGGCGTCGTGACCTTCCTCGCGTCGAGCCACTTTCCGATCGAAACGCGCGAAGACGTGATGAGGTCCGTGACGAGGAGGTGAATCATTCCGCGGATGAGCATGGCCTGGCGCACCGTGGTGTCTTTCGTGGCCGTGTAGGCCGGCCCGAGCGCCTCGACGACCGCGCGCGCGACCGGCAGCGCGAGGACCTTGCCGAAGTCCACGATCTTGAGACCGTCCTCGAGGTCGTGCGCCTGCTGCGCGAACTCGTCGGCCCAACCCACGACCTGGCATTCGAGGTGGCCGCCGGACGAGAGGTTCAGGCCTTCGGCGTCGATGTCGGGAAACGGAAAATCCCGCCGCCAGGTCGTGTGCTTGAGGATGCCCTCGCGCGTGTCGTTGGTGAGGTTGAGCCCCGGATGCTCGTAGCGCTTCTCGAGGACGTCGACGACGCGCACCGACTGGTAGTTGTGCTTGAAGGCCCCGACCTGCGCGGCAATCCGGGGCTCGATGGCGATCGACGCCTCGCCTCCCGTGAGGATGCGGTTCAGCACCTTCTCGCCCGAGTGCCCGAACGGCGTGTGCCCGAGGTCGTGGCCCAGCGCGCAGGCCTCGGCGAGGTCCTCGTTGATCCCGAGGGCGCGCGCCATGGTCCGGGCGATCTGCGTGACCTCGAGCGTGTGCGTCAGACGCGTCCGGTAGTGGTCGCCTTCGAACGGGATGAAGACCTGCGTCTTGTGCTTGAGCCGGCGGAACGCGCGCGAGTGGACGATGCGGTCGCGGTCGCGCTGGTACTCCGTCCTGTAGTCGTAGGTCTTGCCTTCTTCGGCCACCGGGTACCGCCGCACGGCGCGCGACGCGCGCGAGGCGTAGACCGCGAGCCGCGCGTCTTCCTGGGCCTCGAGGTCCTTCTTCGTGAGAGAGGGGACGAGAGAGGAGACTGAAGCGCTCACGCTTCCGATCTTAGCCGCAGCACCTCGC
>JARXKK010000072.1:0-6606 GCA_030278895.1 Acidobacteriota bacterium | reverse complement strand
GACGAGAGAGGAGACTGAAGCGCTCACGCTTCCGATCTTAGCCGCAGCACCTCGCCGGCGAGATAGAGCGATCCGGCGACGAGGATCGGGCCGTCGCCAATCGAGGCATCGAGGCGCGCGAGGCCCTCGGCGACGGAGGGCGCCGTCTCGAGATCCGGCCGCCCGAGGCGGAGTCGAAGGTTCTCCGGCGTTTCGGCCCGCAGTGAATCCGGAGCCACGAGAACGATGCGGCGGGCGCGGGCAGCGAGCGGCCCGAACACGTTGGCCAGATCCTTGTCGGCCATGCCGCCGAAC
Organism: Acidobacteriota bacterium; assembly: GCA_030278895.1. Classification (GTDB taxonomy): domain Bacteria; phylum Acidobacteriota; class Thermoanaerobaculia; order UBA5066; family UBA5066; genus Fen-183. The sequence goes on along the minus strand of JARXKK010000072.1, from coordinate 6,312 downwards.
AGGAGATCCACCCGGCCCGCCAGACCGGTCTCGTCGAGATACTCCGCGAGCGCGGAGGCCCCCGGCGGATTGTGAGCGCCGTCGACGAGGAGCGTCCGGAACCCCGGCCGTGCGAGCGTCTGCAGCCGGCCCGGCCACCGCACCCCGGCCAGGCCGCGGCGCACCGTCTCCTCGCTGAGGGGCGCGACCGCGCGGGCCGCGGCGAGCGCGAGAGCGAGATTCTGCCGCTGGTGGGCGCCCGGAAGCGGGTCCCCGGGGGCCGCCGCCTCGAGCGGAGGGATCGTGACGAGCCGCGCCCCGATCCGCAGGGCTTCCTCGTGGAGGACCTCGCGCGGACCATCCGCGGTTCCCTTCGACCCGATGAGCGCCGGCTGGCCTTTCCGGAAGATGCCCGCCTTCTCCCGCGCGACGTCTTCGAGCGTCGGACCGAGAATGTCGAGGTGGTCGGCCGCGACGTTCGTCACGACCGAAACATCCGGCTCGAGGACGTTTGTCGCGTCGAGCCGGCCGCCGATCCCGACCTCCACGACCGCGATGCTGACCCGTGAACGCCGAAACAGCTCGAACGCCGCGACCGTCAACGCTTCGAAGTACGTCGGGCCGCGGAGACCGGATGGAGCAAAAGACGCGATGAAGGAAAGAACGTCGTCGAGGAGAACAGTGGAAACGTCACGATCGGCGATGCGCACGCGCTCGGTGACGGACACGAGGTGCGGCGACGTGTACAGCCCGCAGCGAACGTCGGCGGCCGTCAACACCGCCGAGATCGCAGCCGCCGTGGAGCCTTTTCCGTTCGTTCCTCCAATGAGGATCGAAGAAAAGGAAGACTGGGGATTTCCTAGAGATGAAAGAAGGGCGGCGGTGCGCGAAAGTCCAGGGCGGATCTTCTGCGGACCCAGCGCGTCGAGCCACGCCAGACCGGGAGCAGTCACCCGACCTGCAGCAGCCGCAGAACGTTCGCGACCGTCGCCCGCATCTCGGCGCGCGGGACGATGAGGTCGACGAACCCATGCTCCTGGAGGAACTCCGACCGCTGGAAGCCCTCGGGCAGCGTCTGGCGAATCGTCTGTTCGATGACGCGCGGGCCCGCAAAGCCGATCAGCGCCTTGGGCTCGGCCAGCGTGACGTCGCCGAGCATCGCGAAGGAGGCCGTCACGCCGCCCGTCGTCGGGTCCGTGAGGATCGCCACGTAGGGCACCCGCGCGGCGCCGAGGCGCGCGAGCGCCGCCGAGACTTTTCCCATCTGCATCAGGGAGAGAATCCCCTCCTGCATGCGGGCGCCGCCCGAGGCCGAGACGATCACGAGCGGCGTGCGCTCGACGAGCGCCTGTTCGGCGGCGCGCGTCAGGACCTCGCCCACGACGGAGCCCATCGAGCCGCCCATGAAGGCGTAGTCGAGGATCGCGACGATCGCCGGCATGTCGTCGATCAGTCCCTTCGCCGCGAGAATCGCGTCCGGCCGGCCGGTCTTCGTTTCGGAATCCTTCAGGCGGTCGCGGTAGCGCTTGCTGTCCTTGAACTTCAGGGGATCGGCCGGCCGGACGCCGGTGAAGAGCGGCTGCCCGCCTCCCTCCCCGAGCAGGAGCTTGAGGCGCTCGACCGCCGGCATCCGAAAGTGGAATCCGCACTTTGGACACACGCGCAGGTTTCGCTCCACTTCCTTGACATAGAGCGCCTCGCGGCAACCGTCGCACTTCACGAAGAGACCCTCGCCCAGCGAGGACGTCGTCTTCGGGTCCCGAGGGGCCCGGGGGGCTTTGTCCTTTCGGAACCACATGGTGTGAACCGCGGATCTTAGCGCGCGCGCGCCGGACCGATCGAAACGAGGGGCCGGCCCCCGGCGCCGGGCGTGACGCAGGCCGAGACGCCAAAAAGGTCGGAAAGGAGCGATTCGGTGAGCGTGTCCGCGATCGGGCCCGCGGCGAGCACGCGCCCGCCCGAGAGAAGCACCGCGTCGTCCGCGCCCTGCGAGGCGACGTCCAGCTCGTGCGTGGAAAAAACGACGGCGCCGCCCGACTCCGCGCGGCGCCGCATCGCGTCGATGACGAGGAACCGGTGGCGCGGATCGAGATTCGCGGCCGGCTCGTCGAGGAGGAGAACCTCGGGCTCGCCGGCCAGGACCCGCGCGAGGAGGATGCGCTGCCTCTCGCCTCCGCTCATCGCGCCGAGATCGGTTTCGGCGAACATGCCGGCATCCATCTCGGTGAGCGCGGCGTCGACGGCCAGATGGTCGCGGGCCGAGGGCGCTCCGAACGCCGTGCGCCACGGCGTTCGGCCCAGGAGGACGAGATCCCGGGCCAGAATCGGGAACAGCGGCTCGAAGCCCTGCGGGAGATAGCCGAGCATGCGCGCGGCCTCGCGGCGCGGGACGCCCGGGAGGGGGCGCCCGCCCAGCCGCACGGTTCCGCGGCGGGCCGGCACGATGCCCGCGAGCGCCTTCAGAAGAGTGGATTTTCCCGCACCGTTCTCGCCGAGAAGCGCCGTGACGCGGCCCGCCGCGAACATGTGCGTGATCTCCGCGATGGCATCGTGGGCTCCGTATCCCGCGGCGAGCCCCTCGGCGCCGAGAGGGACCGTCAAGGCCTGGCCCTCAGGAGAAAGAGAAACGCCGGAGCCCCGAGAAGCGCGGTAATGGCGCCCACCGCGATCTCCGCGGGCGCGAAGAGCGACCGGGCGACCACGTCCGAGACGACCAGAAGGACCGCGCCCCCGAGAAAGGAAAGAAGAAGCAGGGCGCGGTGCGAGCGCGTGACGCGGCGCACGGCGTGCGGCACGAGAAGGCCCACGAATCCGATGATGCCGGCGTATGCGACGGCCGCCGCGGCGAGGAGCGATGCCGCGACGTAGGCGGTTCGCTTCGCCGTTTCCACGCGGATTCCGAGCGTCGCGGCAGTCTCCTCGCCGAGCGTGAGCGCGTCGAAGGCGCGCGCGAGCGGCAGGAGGAGGGCGAGCGAGAGGGCTACGTAGACGGACAGCGCCGCGACCGCGCCCGGCGTCGCGCCCGCGAGCGAACCGAGCATCCAGAACACGAAGGTCTGCGTGCGCGAGGGGTCGCCAAAGGAGAGAAGAAACAGCAGGATCGCCGAGGCGAGCGCATTCACGACGACACCCGAAAGGAGGAGCCGGCCGCGGTCCAGCCGGCCGCCCGCGGACGCCCCGATGCCGACGACGAGGACGGCCGCGAGCGCGCCGAGGAACGCCGCGAAAGGCAGGGCGAGGGCGTCGAATATTCCGGCTCGCATTCCGGCGGACGCGCCGAGGCCGAGGAGCGACCCGACGAGCGTCCCGCAGGCGGCGCCTCCCGAAACGCCGAGAAGGTAGGGATCGGCGAGGGGGTTTCCGAGCAGAGCCTGAAGTGCGGCGCCCGAGAGGGCCAGCGCGCCGCCCACGAGCACGGCCAGGAGAGCGCGCGGAAGCCGGAGCTCGCGCACGATCGAGACGGTCCCGGCGTCCCCCCGGCCGAGGAGAGCGCGGAGGACGTCGTGAGGCGCAATGGACACGCTCCCGAGGAGCAGCGAGGCGAGGAGCGCGGCGAGGAGCGCGCCGAGGAGCAGGACGCCCCACACCCACGCCGGGCGGCGGGAATTCACGGCACGCGTACCGCCGCGAGGCGCTCGAGGGCCTCGACGAGCCGGGGGCCGGGGCGCTCGAGCAGGCCGCCGGGCAGGACGACGATGCGGCCTTCCCTGACCGCGGGCACGAGGCGCCAGCGCGCGCCTGCGAAGGCTCGCGCGAAGGCCGCCGAATTCTCGGACGTTTCGGGTCTCACCACGACGTCGGGATTCCAGGATGCGAGCGTCTCGTACGAGACGCGAGGCCAGTCGCCCGCGGACTTCGGCACGACGTTCACGAAACCGGCGCGCGAAAGGACGTCTCCGACGAACGTGGCGGCGCCGGCAACGACCGGAGGGTCGGGCCAGATGAGCGCGACCGCCCGCCGGTGAGGGCCCGCGCGGCCGAGCGCCTCTGCCGCCGCGATCCGCCTCGTGAGGGCGCCCACGAGGGCCGCCGCGCGCTCGTCCTCGCCCAGCGCGTGCCCCACCCGGAGGACGTCCTCGAGGACGCCGTCGAGCGTCGTGCCGGCGGTGACGACGACCGGATACCCCAGGGTCTCGAGCTTCTCGAACGCCGCGCGATCGGTGCCGTCCTTGGACACGACGACGAGATCGGGCTCGAGGGACACGACGCGCTCGAGATCCGGAGCGAAACCCCCTACGCGCGTCTTTCCCGACGCCTCGGGCAGGTCGCCGGCGAAGTCAGGCACGCCGACGACGCGCGGCCCGGCCCCCAGAGCGAACAGGATTTCGGCCGCGGACGGAGCGAGCGCAACGATGCGCCGGGGCGGTGCCGAGACACGGGTCGGAAGCGGAGGGGAGAGAAGAGCGAGGCCGAGGGAGAAGACTCCGAGACGCCCGCTCAGGGTTCCTCGGCTTCCTCGAGGTCGTTCGGAATTCCCAAGCGGAGACACGCCGCCCCGTACATCTGCCGCGCCGCCTTCTGCGCGTTCTGCAGATCCGCGAGACGCTCCTTGACCTTCGCGAGCTCGGCCTGGATGTCGCCCTCGAGCTGGTCGATCTCGGCCTTCGTCACCTTCAGTGTGTTCTCGTAGAACCTTCTCTGTTCGTCGGAAAGACTCATGCGTTCTCCTCGAAAGTCGGGCTCGTCGGGATCAGGGCTTCACGTTGATGGGGAAGGTCTTCCACATCTTCACCTTCACGCCATCCTTCGTGGCCGGCAGGATTGTCGCATTCTTCAGCGCGCGCATCGCAGCTTCGTCGACGAACCTGTAGCTCGACGGCTTGATGACTCGGATGTCCTGAACGCCGCCCTTCTCGTCGACGAGCGCCATCAGGAACGGCGTCCCGATCGTACCGTCTGCCGCGCGTTTGATTTGCCGCGCCTGAGTGGGAAGGCCGCCGATGCTTCCGAGGCGCACGAGGCGGGGCTCGACGACGCCCTCCCCGGGACCCACGAGGTCGCCTTCCGCAACCGGCGCGTTCGACGCGGCGGGGATCACGGGCGCCCTGTCGGGCACGGAAACTTCGACGGGGGGAGGCGCCGCGGCTTTCGCCTCGGCCACGATTTCGGGCTTCGGCTCGGGGGTGCGCGCGACCATGGTGGCCGTCGAGGCGGACTCGGGGGCTCTCGCGACGGTGGAGGCGGCGGCGGAAGGGGCGGCTTGAACCTCGGAAGGACGCGGGGGCTCGGCCGCCTTCGCGGCAGCGAGTCCGACGACGGGCGCCGGAGGCACGGAGACCGTCGCGGGCTTCCCCGCGATCCCCGGCTGCTTCGCCGCCTCGCGCAGCGCTTTCTCGCGTTCCGCCGTGACCCGGCGCGCTTCGGCTTCGACGGCTCGGGGATCGACGACTTTCGCCGGCTCGGGTAGCGCCGCCGCAGGCGCTAACGGCTGCTCGGACGTCCCGGGAACAGCGCTCGCGGGCGCGGGTTCCGTCTTCGGCGCGCCCGCCGTCACGGGTGGCCTGGCGCCCGACCAGCGGTCCTTCGTGACGTAGAGGCCGCCCGCGACGAGGGCCACGGCGGCGAGACCGATGCCGGCCACGAGGCCCGTGCGGCTCTTGCGGGATTCGCCAGCCGCGGGCAGTACGGCTGCTCTCTCGCCCACCGCGCGGCGCGGAGCGGGTTCCGGACGCGGTTCGGGCGCGGGCATCGCAGGCATCGCCGGCCGCGCGAATTCGCCCGTCTGCGCCTTCGCAATCACGAGCCCCTTCCCCTTCCTCGGGGGAGCCGTGGGAGAGGGGGCCGGAACGACCGGCCCCGGCATGTCGCGGGCCTTGTCGAAGGCGGCGTCGATCTCGTCATCCGACGCCTGCGGCGCCTCGAGAAGCCGGTGCATGTAGATCGCGAGATCCGCGGGCCCGGGTGAAGGCTGATACGTGTACAGCACCGCGTGGAGGTCTTTCTCGAACTCGGACGCGTTCTGATAGCGCTCCTGCGGGTTTTTCGCGAGCGCCTTGAGGACGATCTGGTCGACGCGCTTCGGCACCTCGGCACCGCGGGAAGAAGGCATCACGACTTCGCCCTCGCGCACGCTCTCGAGCACGGACATGTCCGTCTCGCCCTCGAAAAGAGGCGCGCCCGTGAGCATCTCGAAGAGAACCGAACCGAGGGAGAAGATGTCGCTTCGCCGGTCGAGCCTCTTGCCCCAGGCCTGCTCGGGCGACATGTACTGCAGCTTTCCCTTGAGCGCTCCCGATATGGTCGTCGAGACCTTGCTCGCGGCCTTCGCGATGCCGAAATCGCAGAGCTTGATGTCGCCTTCGTCGCTGATGAGGATGTTCTGCGGCGAGACGT
>JARXKK010000071.1 GCA_030278895.1 Acidobacteriota bacterium | reverse complement strand
GGCTGATGGAAGCCCTTTTCACGCCGTGGCGCGCGGACTACCTCCTGGGCCTCGGCGATCCCGTGGAGGGATGCCTTTTTTGCGTCCTGGCGGCCCGGTCGGACGAGGACGGCCTCATCGTCCACCGCGGAACGTCCGTCTTCATCGCCCTGAACCGTTACCCGTACACGAACGGACACCTCATGCTCGCGCCCTTCGCGCATCGCGCTTCGCTCTCCGCCATGAGCCCGGGCGAGCGGCATGAGCTCGTCGACCTCGCGGCCGCCTCCGAGAAGATCCTCGCCCAGGAATACCGCCCGGACGGCTTCAACGAGGGGCTCAACATCGGGCGCAGCGCGGGAGCGGGAGTCGCGGACCATGCGCACCTCCACGTCGTGCCGCGCTGGGACGGCGACACGAACTTCCTGACGGTCCTTGGTTCCACGCGGACGATTCCCGAGGAGCTCGGGGCGACGCGAGCGAGGCTCGCCGCTGCGTTCGCCCGCCTTCCGTGAAACGCCCGGGCGGAAAGATCGCCCTCCTGGTGTTCTCCTCGGCCGTCCTTCCCGGACTCGGCCATGCCCTTCTCGGCCGAAAGGCACGCGGCGTCGCATTCTTTGCCGTCGTCCTTGCAACCTGTCTCGTGGGACTGTTCATGGAGCCCGGGAATCTCTCCGCGGCCACATACGCATACGGACGCACGTACCTCCTCGTGGCCGCGATCATGCAGCTCCTGCTCGTCCTCGACGTTTTCGAACGCGCCTCCGGGAGGCGCGCGTGAGGCTCGCCCTCGACCATTTCCCGTTGTTCGTCCTCCTTGCGGCTCTCATGTCCTCGTTCGCCGCGTTGCTCTGGAAGGACGACCCGAAAGACGCGCGCCGCTTCTTCCTGAAGGCGCTTCTCGGTCTCGTGGGGTGCGCGGCCGCGCTTGGGTTCCTGTTTCAGGCGGTGTCGCGGTGAAGCTCCTCGTCGTGGCGGGCGAGGTTTCCGGCGATCAGCACGCGAGCGCACTCCTCGCGGCCCTGCGCCCGCGCGTCTCGTCGCTCGAGGTCTTCGGCGTCGGCGGCGACGGAATGCAGGCGGCCGGAGCGCGCCTGCTCGCGCATCAGAAGGATCTCGCCATCATCGGCCTCGTCGAGGCGTTCTCGAAGATCCGCTTCGCGCGGCGCCTCATCCATGCGCTCGTCTGCGAGGCGACGCGAGAGAAAGCGGACGCCGCGGTTCTCATCGACTCTCCGGATTTCAACCTCCCGCTCGCGAAGCGCCTCGCGAAGGCCGGCGTGCCCGTCGTCTTCTACGTTTCGCCGCAGGTCTGGGCCTGGCGGAAGCGCCGCGCGAAGAAGATCGCGAAGCTCGCCCGCGCGGTTCTCGTTCTCTTCGGCTTCGAGAAGCGCTGGTACGACGCGCGCGGTCTCGGGGAGCGGGTCACGTGGGTCGGGCACCCGCTGGTGGACGCCGCGGCCGCGGAGCTCGCGCGTCCCGTGCCGCCCCCGCCGGCCGGCGTGCGCCGCGTCGTCCTGATGCCGGGCTCGCGGAAGGGCGAAGTGACGTCGATTCTTCCGGTCTTCCGCGACGCCGTCGGAATCCTTCGCAAGAAAGTGTCCGGCCTCGAGGTCGTGCTCGTCCGTGCGGACTCGATCTCCGACGCGCTCCTCGAGGAGCTGGCCGGTCCTGCGCTCGCCGACTGGCGCGTCGTTTCGGGTGAGCACCTCGCCCTCCTCGCCGCCTCCGACGTCCTCCTCGTCGCCTCCGGAACCGCCACCGTCGAGGGGCTCCTCGCCCGCGTGCCCATGGTGGTCGTCTACAAGGTTCACCCCGTCACGTTCTGGATCGCGCGGCGGCTCGTGAAGGTCGCCGACGTCGCGATGGCGAACATCGTCTCGGACGACGGGACGGGTGTCAGGACCGTTCCCGAGCTTCTTCAGGAAGATGCCACGGCCGAAAACGTCGCCGCGGAAGCCGAGAAGTTCCTTGTCGACGCCGCGCTTTCGGCCGCGACGCGCGAGCGGCTCGCGAAGGGCGCCGCCGACCTCGGGCCGCCCGGCGTCGCCGTCCGCACGGCCGAGGCGCTGCTCGCCGCCCTCGGCGAAGGGCAGGCCGCGTGAACGACTTCCGCCGCCTTCTCGTTCTCTTCCGCCCGCACCGCACCGCGGCGGTCGCGGCGATTCTCGCGATGATCGGCGTCGCCGTCTTCACGGGCCTCGTGACGTACCTTTTCGGCCCGCTGTTCGATCAGGTCCTCACGCCGGAGACGCGCACCGCGGTGATGGCTCACGCCGGCGAGGCACCCGGCCTCGGGGCCGTCGTCGGCGAAAAGTCCGTCGTGAGGCGCACGGCGATCGCGAGAGGATTCGATGCCGGTCTCGCGTCGTTCATTTCCTTTCTCGGCGTCCAGCCGGCGGCGCGCGTCTACGTCCTGCCGCTCCTCCTCTTTACGGCGTTCGTGCTCAAGAACCTGTGCGCCTTCGTCGCCGAGTATCGGTTTAACGCCGTCGGGCTCGCGTTCGTCCGGGACCTCCGGAAGACCCTCTACGAAAAGATCCTCGGCCAATCGGGCGCCTTCCTCGCCCGGAACCCGTCTGGTGACCTCATCGCGCGCGTCACGGGCGACGTCGACCGTATCCAGAGCCTCTTCGGAACCGACCTCGCGGACCTCGTCCAGTCCCTCGCGACCCTCGCGGTTCTCGTCGTCGTCGTCGTCTCCCTCTCCCCGCAGCTCACGCTCGTCGCCGTCCTCATCACCCCCGCGATCGTCGTGCCGGTCATCGTCATCGCGAGGCGCCTTCGCGTTCTTTCGCACGCCGCGCGGGAGCGCATGGGCGACCTCACGGGCGTCCTTTCGGAGACGATTCGTGGCGCCCGCGTCGTCCAGGCCTACGGGGCCGAGACCTGGGAGAGCGAGCGCTTCTCGGAGGTGAACGACCGGACGTTCCGTCTCGCGCGCAAGGGAGCGCGCGTCATGGCGTTCGCGTCGCCCCTCGTCGAAACGGCCTCCGTCCTCGCGTTCCTTCTTCTCCTCGCCTATGCGACGACGCGCATCACGGCGGGAAAGATGACGCTCGGCACGTTCATCTCCTATGGGGTGGGGCTCGCGATGATGTATCAGCCCTTCAAACGGGCGACCCGTACGAACCTGGCGCTCCAGCAGGCGCTCGCGTCCGCGCGACGCCTGTTCGAGGTGCTCGACGCCCCGAACGACGTTGCAGACGCACCGGCGGCGCGGCCGCTCGCTCCCTTCGGGCGGGAGATTCGTTTCGAAAACGTTTCGTTCTCTTATGGCGGGGGCCTTCGCGTCCTCGCGGACCTCGATCTCGTCCTCCCGCGCGGTTCGGTGACGGCGCTGGTCGGACCGTCCGGCGGCGGGAAGTCCACCCTCGTGAGCCTCCTCCCGCGCTTCATGGACCCTACGGCGGGCCGCGTTCTCGTGGACGGGACCGACGTGCGGGAGACGACGCTCGCGTCGCTGCGCGCCCAAATCGGCCTCGTGACCCAGGAGACGGTTCTCTTCGACGACAGCGTCCGGCGAAACGTCGCCTACGGTCGTCCGGACGCCCCGGTCGCCGAGGTGCGCGCGGCCCTCGCGGCGGCGAACGCGCTCGCCTTCGTGGACGCGCTCCCCGCCGGAATCGACACGCGCGTGGGAGAGGCCGGCGCCCGTCTCTCGGGAGGCCAGCGCCAGCGCCTCGCGATCGCGCGCGCGCTTCTGAAAAATGCCCCGATCCTCATCCTCGACGAGGCGACCTCGGCGCTCGACGCCGAGAGCGAGCGGGCCGTTCAGGAGGCTCTCGAGCGCCTGATGGCGGGGCGCACCGTGCTGGTGATCGCGCATCGGCTCTCGACGGTTCGCCGTGCCGACGAGCTCGTCGTCCTCGACGCCGGCCGGATCGTGGAACGGGGCCGACACGCGGAGCTCCTCGCGGCCGGAGGGATGTATCGTCGCCTTCACGACCTGCAGGTTTTCGAGACAGAAGCCGGCGGGGGAGGAGCCTCCTCATGAAGTCCATGACCGGGTTCGGGAAGGCGGCCGGCGCGCTGCCCGACGGCACCGAGGTGAGCGTCGTCGTGAAAGGCGTGAACCACCGCTTCCTCGACCTCGGCATCAAGCTGCGCGACGAGTACGCCTCCGCGGAGCCCGCCATCCGCCGGGCCGTCACGAAGGTCGCGCAGCGCGGCCACATCGACATCCTGATCCGCACGACGCGGCCCGCGGGAGCGGCAGCCACCGCACGAATCGACATGGACGCCGCGGAAAAATATTCGAAGGAGTGGAGAGAAGATTCTTCGAAAAGGGGATTGCCGGCGGATCTCTCGGCGAGGGACATCCTTTCGCTGCCGGGGGTCGTGCGGACGGACGATGCCGCCGCCGCGCCCGATTCCACCTTCGAAGAAATCTTCGTTCAAATTGTCGAATCGGCGCTGCAGGATTTCGACGCCGCGCGGGCACGCGAAGGCGCGACTCTCCTTCTTACCTTCAAAGAAATTCTTCAAAGGATCGACGCTGGAGTGGCGCTTCTCGACGCAGCCCGGGCCGGCATTTCCGAGCGTATCGCCGCCTCCCTTCGCGAGCGCATCGAGAAGCTGGCTGCCGGAATTCCCCTCGACGAGGGGCGTCTCGCACAGGAAGTCGCGCAGCTCGCGGACCGCGCCGACATCACCGAGGAGATCGACCGTCTCAAGACCCACCTCGTCGAACTGCGCCGCCTCCTCGCGGCCGACGGGGCGATCGGCCGCCGCCTCGACCACCTCGCGCAGGAGCTGCACCGCGAGGTCAACACGTCCGGCTCGAAGGTGCGCGAGGCCGGCGCGACGAGGCTCGTCCTCGACCTGAAGTCCGAGCTCGAAGCCTTCAAGGAACAGGTCCAGAACGTCGAATGAGAGGAGCGCGATGAGTCGAGGCGACCTCTTCATCGTCTCCTCGCCCTCGGGGGCGGGAAAGACGACTCTCATTCGCCGTGTCCTCGAGGACCCGCGGATCGGCGGCTCCCTGCACTTCTCGGTTTCCCACACGACGCGGCTCCCTCGAGTCGGGGAGCGCACGGGAGTCGAGTATCACTTCGTGGACGAGGCCGCGTTCCGCGCGATCGAAACCCGTGGCGGGTTCCTGGAATGGGCGGTCGTGCACGGCAACCTCTACGGCACCTCCCGCGACGAGGTCGAGCCTCGCCTCGATCGCGGAATAGACGTTCTCCTCGACATCGACGTCCAGGGCGCGCGCCAGGTGCGTTCTCACGTGCCGGAGGCCGTCAAGGTGATCGTCTTCCCGCCCTCGCGCGAGGTTCTCGAGATGCGGCTCAAGGCCCGGGGCTCCGACGCCCCGGACGTCGTTCTCCGCCGGCTCGCCGTGGCCCGGAAGGAGATGGAGGAATGGGGCGAGTTCGACTATGCGATAATCAACGAGGATCTGGAGGCTGCGGTGGACGAGCTTCGCTCGATCCTGGTGGCGCGGCGGGCGGGTAAGAGCCGCCGGCGCGAGCGCCTCGAATCAATCCTAAGGTCATTCGCGCCCTGAATTTTCACGGAGGACAATCTCTTCATGTCGCAGCTTCCGCCGAACGTCGAGTCCAAGTTTCGTCTCGTTCACATCGTTTCCCGGCGGGCCGAGCAGCTCGTCCAGGGCGCGCGCCCCAAGGTCGAAAGCAAACACGCGAAGGTGACTCGCGTCGCCCTCGAAGAGGTGAACGCCGACCTCGTGCGCTGGCAGCTCTCCTCACCCGAACCGGCCGCCACGGAGATCCCGGCCGTCGACCTGCTTCCGACCGAGTGATCTTCGGGTGACCCCCGCGCGGCCCCCCGGCTCCGACGCGCTCGGGGAAACCCTCGCCTACTTTCGAGATCTTGGTGTGGCGGAGTTGTATCTCGATGGAAGGTTCGAAGAGATCGAGGAAGAGAAGAAGAAGATTTCTTTGAAGGTTAAGAGGGAGGCGGGCGGCGCCCCGGCAGGGGACGCTGCGGCGGAGCTGCAGTCTCTCGCATTCGAAGTTTCTTCCTGCGTCAAATGCCGCCTCTGCAAGACCCGCAAGCAGACGGTGTTTGCCGACGGCTCTTCTTCCGCCCGCATCATGTTCATCGGCGAGGCTCCCGGAGCCGACGAAGACGCTCAGGGCGTGCCGTTCGTCGGGCGCGCGGGCCAGCTCCTCACGCGGATGATCGAGGACGGCATGGGCCTGCCGCGCTCGTCCGTCTACATCGCGAACGTCTTGAAGTGCCGTCCGCCCGAAAACCGGAACCCGGAGCCCGATGAAATCGCCTCCTGCCGCGGCTACCTCGAGCGCCAGATCGACCTCGTGAAGCCCGAGGTGCTCGTCGCGCTCGGAAAATTCGCCGCGCACTTCCTGCTGGAGACCGATGAGGGCATCACGCGCCTCCGCGGCAAGTGGGGAAGCTATCGCGGCATTCCCGTGATGCCCACTCTCCATCCGTCCTACCTTCTCCGCCAGCCGGCCCAAAAGAAGGAGGCGTGGGAGGATCTGCTCGCTGTGCTCACGAGGCTCGGAATCGACGCACCGGCTCGGAAGGGAAAGCAGCCGTGAACGCTCGCATTCGCTACGTTCTCTTCGTCCTCGCGGTCGCGGGCGCAACCGCCGCCGCCGCCCTCTTCCTGACGAAGCCCGTCCCGAAGCCGGCGAGGCCTCTGGCGAAGGCGCCGGTCGCCGAGACCCGCGGTCTCGACACGTCGGGTCGGACGCTGGCCGAGCGGCGCGCCGTCGAGCAGGCGCTCGAGGCCTTCAAGAAGGAAGGGCTCATCGTGCGGGCGGCCGAGGACGGCGACACGATGGAATCGGACGAACACAGGGACCTCGAGGAGGTCTACGGGGGGTATCACCCGTTCTTCGTGCGCGGGGATCTCGACGGCGACGGCCGGCTGGACTTCGCCCAGGCGTTCATGGAGAAGGGATCCGGCGGCCCCTGGTTCCACGTGGCGGTGTTTTTCGGCGTGGGAGACGGCTCGTTCCAGCCCCCGATCTGGGCCGAGCGCGCGATCTCGCTCGCCGCGGGCGACCTCACCATCGAGCGCTCGCTCCTCATCATCACACCCGACCTCGGGCTGGATCCGACGCGCCGCTGGCGCTGGGAGCCCGTGGAGAAGCGTTTTGTCGATGCCGACCAGGCCTCGCGGAGGAAAGACCCCGCGGACGACGACACACCCGAGGAGACCCCCGATCAGAAACCGAGGGCGCGCGTCTGACGCGCGTCGCGCTTCTCCTTCCCAATCGCTTTCCCGGGTTGCCGAGTTACCGGGTGCCGGAGGACGTCGGGCCCCTGATTCCCGGCGCGCGCGTCGCCGCGCCATTCGGAAGCGCCCTCGCGACCGGCCTCGTGGCGTCGCTCGACCCGCCGCCTGCCCCCGAGGGCACGGTGGAGCGCGACGTGGTGGCGGCCCTCGACGACGCACCGTTTCTTTCGGCGCGTCTCGTCGCTGTCCTCGTGCGCGCCGCCGCCTACTACCTCGTCCCGCCCGGCGAGCTCCTTCGCGCCGCGGTCCCCGCCCGGCTGCTCGCGGCGGGCGAAGCCGTTTACGTACCGGCACCCGGTGCCGTCGGTGCCGGGACCGAGGGGCTTGCCGGAGAAATTCTCTCCGTTCTCCTCGAGAGGGGGGAGGCTCGCCTTCCCGATCTCGTGGAACGTGTCGGGCGCAGGGGCGTCCCGTCGGCGCTCAAACAGCTCGTCGCGGGGGGCCTCGCGCGGATCCGCTCCGAGAGCCTCCGCGCGGCCGCGGCTCCGTCCGACCGGGCCTGGGTCGCGCGCCCGGCCGCGGTCGATCACACCGCCTTCTCGCGCGCGCCGAAGCGCCGCGCCCTGCACGCCACGCTCCTCGCCCTCGGCAGGCCCGCCTCGATCGCGGAGGTTCGTGAGGCGGGTGGCACCGGCGCGATCCTCTCCGCTCTCGCGAAGGCGGGTCTCGTCTCGGCCGTCGAGACCGAACGCCGCGCGGACATCTCCCGGCACGTCGGTAGCCCGGGTCTCGACCGGAGGCCCGTTCCCACCGAAGCGCAGCGGGCGGCGATCGAGACGATCTCCGCGAGCGTGCGGGCGCGCGCGTCCGAGGAATTCCTCCTCGACGGCGTGACGGGCAGCGGCAAGACCGAGGTCTACCTCGCGGCGCTCGAGTCCGCGCGGGACGCGGGCCGGCGGGGGATCCTCCTCGTGCCGGAGATCGCGCTCGCTCCCGCCCTCGTGAGACGGCTCGTGGCGCGCTTCGGCGACCGGATCTCGCTCCTCCACAGCGGCCTCTCGGACGGCGAGCGCGCCGCCGAGTGGGAGCGCGCGCGGCGGGGAGACGTCGACGCCGTCGTAGGCCCTCGCTCGGCCGTCTTCGCGCCGCTGCCGGAACTCGGCCTCATCGTCGTGGACGAGGCGCACGACGCGGCCTACAAGCAGGGGGAGTCGCCGCGCTACGACGCGCGCGCCGTGGCGCGCGTCCGCGCCCACGAGGAAGGCGCCACGCTCGTCCTCGGCTCGGCCACGCCCTCGATGGAACAGGAGCGCGCCGCACGCGAGGGCCGCCTGCCGCGTCTCGCGCTGCCCGACCGGCCCGGAGCCCGCCCGCGGGCGAAGGTCGAGGTCGTCGATCTCCGGGAGGAGAAGGCGCGCGAAGGCGATCACGGACGCATCCTGCTCGCGGCCCGCACGGCCGAGATCCTCACGGCATGCTTCGAAAGGGGAGAGCAGGCCATCCTCCTCCTCAACCGGCGGGGGTTCTCGCCCAGCCTTCTCTGCCGCGCATGCGGCGAGGACTTCCGCTGCGCGAACTGCTCGGTCGCCCGCACGTACCACCGGCGGCACGAGCGCCTCCTGTGTCACTACTGCGGCGACGACATCCGCCGTCCGCCGGCCTGCCCGAAGTGCGGCGCGGACGCGCTCCAGCCGGTCGGCTTCGGCACGGAACGTCTCGCCGACAGGTTCGAGGAGCGCTTCCCGGGGATTTCCTATGCCGTGCTCGACCGCGACGCGGCAGCACGGCGCGGCGGCGCGGCGGGAGTCCTGCTGGATTTCGAGGAGGGACGCGCGCAGGCGCTTCTCGGGACGCAAATGGTCGCGAAGGGGCACGACTTTCCGAATGCGACGGCGCTCGCGGTCCTGGACGCCGACGCGCTCCTTTCGTTCCCGGACTTCCGCTCGGCCGAGCGGACGTTTCAGCTCGTAACGCAGGCCGCGGGACGCGTCGGACGCGGGGAGAGGCCGGGGCTCGTCGCCGTCCAGACGTCGCGGCCCGATCACGAGGCGATTCGCGCCGCGGTGAAGCAGGACCATCCCGCGTTCGCCGAGGCCGAGCTGCGCTTTCGGAAGGCGTTCCGCTATCCCCCCTACACGCATCTCCTCCTCGCGCTCTTCGCGGATGCGGATCTCACGAAGGCGCACCATGCGGCGGGCGCGGCCTTCGCGGCTCTCGCGTCGGCCGAGGTCGCCCGTGAGATCCGCATCCTCGGCCCCGCGCCGGCGCCTCTCGAGCGCCTGAAGGGCGTCTGGCGCTACCACCTGCTCGTCAAGGCCGAGAAGCGCGAGGCCATCGCCGAGGCCGGCCGCCTCCTCGCGGCGTTGCCCGAGCCCCCGCGCCTCGACGTGGACCCGCAGAACCTCCTGTAGGCGGCCCGCTCGGTCCCCTCTGCTACAGTCTCCGACATGGCGAACGAGGCCCAATTCGAGGAGCCGATCCAGCGTGTCAGGCGGCGGCTCGACGAGCTGAAAGGCTTCGCCGAATCCCCGGCGCGGGATCGGGAAGTCGAGAAGCTCGAAGGGAAGCTCGGGAAGCTCTCCCGCGAGGTCTACGGGAACCTGACGCCCTGGCAGAAGACGCTGGTCGCGCGGCATCCCAATCGCCCGTTCACGCTCGACTACGTACGGGTCCTGATCCGCGACTTCGTGGAGTGGCACGGCGACCGCGCCTTCGCCGACGACCCGGCGATCGTGGCAGGTTTCGGATTTCTGGGCGCGCGCGCCGTGGCCGTGATCGGTCACCAGAAGGGCCGCGACACCAAGGAGAAGATCCGGCGCAATTTCGGGATGCCACGCCCCGAGGGCTATCGCAAGGCGCTGCGGGTCATGAAACTGGCTGAGAAGTTCCGCAAGCCCGTCCTCACGTTCATCGACACGCCGGGGGCGTTCCCGGGACTCGAGAGCGAGGAACGGGGCGTTTCGGAGGCCATTGCACGAAACCTCCTCGAGATGTCCGCCCTCCAGACCCCGATCGTCGCGACGGTGATCGGCGAGGGGGGCTCCGGCGGCGCGCTGGGGATCGGAATCGCCGACGCCGTTCTCATGCTCGAGCACTCGGTGTACTCCGTGATCTCGCCCGAGGGGTGTGCCGCGATTCTCTGGAAGGATCAATCGCGCGCCCAGGAGGCGGCCGCGGCTCTGCGCCTGACGGCTGGGGACTGCAAGGCCCTCGGCGTCATCGACGAGATCCTGCCCGAGCCTTCCGGCGGCGCCCACGCCGACCCGGTCGCGGTCATCGACACGGTCGGGCGCGCCGTCGAAGAGCGCCTCGAGCGCCTCGCGCACGTCCCTCTCGAAATGCTTCTCGAGGCGCGCTACGCGAAGTTCCGCGCGATGGGGGCCTGGGAGAACGCGTGAGCGCCCGGGCGCGCGCGCCGCGACTCGTGCGGCGGCACCTTCGGATCCAGCGCCCGGACGCGGCGGACCGCCTCACCCGGGAGCTCGGCCTGCCCGCGCCGGCGGCTCGCATCCTCGCGGCGCGGGGCTTCGAGGACGTCGATGCGGCGCGCACGCATCTCGCGCCCGCTCCCGACGCCCTGCACGATCCCTTCGGGATGGCGGGCCTGCCGACGGCCGTGGAGCTTCTCGCGGCGACCGCCCGGCGCGGCGGCCGCGTCGTCGTCTTCGGCGACTACGACTGCGACGGTGTCGGCGCGCTCGCCATCCTCACGACGGCCCTCCGGAAGCTCGGCGCCGACGCGCGGCCTTTCATTCCCCATCGCCTCCAGGACGGCTACGGCCTCCGTGCCCCGACGCTCCGGCGGGCGATCCAAGAGCACGAGCCGGAGGGCATCGTCACCGTCGACTGCGGCATCACGGCGGTCGAGACGGTGGCCGAGGCCACGAGCCGCGGCGTCTACGTGGTCGTCACGGATCATCACCTGCCTCCGGCCTCGCTGCCGGAGGGCGTGGTTCTCGTGGATCCGAAGCTCCCGGGCTGCCGATATCCCTTCAAGGAGCTCTGCGGCGCCGGCATCGCGTGGAAGCTCGCCGAGGCACTCTTCATCCACTCCGGGGAACGAGTCGGCGTGGACGCCGCGGGACGCCGCCGCTGGCTCGCTTCGTTCGCTAAGATCGCGGCGCTCTCGACGGTCGCCGACATGGTGCCTCTCACGGGCGAAAACCGCGTCCTCGTGTCCTGGGGGCTCGCGGGACTCGCGGACCCGAGAGCGCCAGGCCTTGCGGCCCTCCTCCGCCGCGCGGGCGTGCCCGCCGGCCGCGCGCCCTCCACGCGCGAGGTCGCGTTCCGGATCGCACCCCGCCTGAACGCCATGGGCCGCCTCGACCACGCGGCGCGCGCCTTCGAGCTGCTGACGACGGCCGACGCCGCGCGGGCGGAGATTCTCGCGAACGAGATCGAGGCGGCGAACGACGAGCGCCGTGCCGTCCAGGAACGTGTCGTCGAGGTCGTACTCGCGCGGCTCCGGGACGGGTTCGACGCGGCGCGCGACGCCATCGTGGTCGAGGCGGGGGACGCCGCCGAAGGATGGCACCGCGGCGTCCTGGGAATCGCCGCGTCCCGTGTTGCGAAGGAGCTGGCCCGGCCCGTGCTCCTCCTCGCCCGCGAAGGCGGCGTCGTGTCGGGCAGCGGCCGCAGCTACGGGAAGACGCCGCTCTTCGAGCGCCTCGCCCCCGTCGCGCGGCGCTATACGAACGAGTTCGGAGGTCATGCCGCCGCGCTCGGCCTCACGCTGCCGGCCGCGTCCTTCGAGGCTTTTCGCGCCGACCTGCGCGCCACCTTTGCCGCGGCGCGCGACGAGGAGGAGTGGGCCGAAGAGCTTTTCGTCGACACCGAAGTCGAGGCGCCGGAAGCGGACGAAGCGCTCGCGCGCGCCCTCGAGCGTTTCGAGCCGCACGGGCAGGAGAATCCGAAGCCGCTTCTCGGGTTCCGCGGCCTCGAGTGGGACGGCCGGGGCCGAGCCGTCGGCGAACGGGGCCTTCGGATCGCACTCGCCTCCAACGGGCGGCGCCTCGAGGCGGTCGGCTGGACGCTGGCCGACATCCCGGCGGCCGCGCGCGCCGGACGCGTGGACGTGGCCGCGAACCTCGCGATCGACTCCTACACGGGCCGCCCGTCGCTCACCGTCGTCGACCTCGCGCCGGCGGCGCCTTGACGCGCTCCCGGCACGTCGCCCGCGCGGGGATCCTCGCTCTCGTGGCCGGGTTCACTCTCGTCGTCGTTTTCTCCTACAGCAAGCCCGGGGCGCGGACGGAAGGCGCGCGCGATCCGGTCGCCGAAACGCTGCTGAAAGAGTCCGGGGGCAAGCGCGACACGATGCGCTTCCGGGACTTCCAGTACGACGAGACGCGTGCCTCCGAAGGCCGGTATCGCGTGCGCGCGACGGAAGCCGTCCGGTTCGAGGAGAAGGGGGAAAAACTCTTCCGCCTGAAGGACGTCGTGTTCGAGTCGCGGGAGGGCGTGGGCGAACGGGTCATCTCGGTGCGCGCGCCCCGCGCGGAGATGACGGAGGGTTCGCGGGCCTTTCGCATTTTCGACGGCGTGAGGATCGACGGCGAAGAAACGAGCCTCTCGGCGGCCTCGTTTCGCTACGACCCGGTCCACCGCCTCCTCGCGTCGGAAGGCCCGGTCGCGGCGCTCCGGGGCGCGCTCGTAGCTCACGCCGCATCCGGGAAGCTCGGCGTCCAGGACGGGAATCTCGTGCTCGACGGGGACGCGCACCTGAGCGGGCGCTCCGAGGGCGGGCGCGCGCTGGATCTGGTCGCACCGCACGTCGTCGTTTTCCGCGACGGAAGGCTCGACGCGACCGGTGGCGCCGTTCTGAAGACGGACCGCTTCGTTCTCCGCAGCGAGAGCGTCTCCCGGCTCGCCGAGCCCGAAGGGAGCCGCCTCCGGGCTGCGACCGACGCCTTCCTGCTCGTCCTGCCGGATGGAGACCAGCCGCCCGCCGCTCTCACGGCGCAGGGCGAGATACTCGAGGTCCGTATCGACGCCTCGGGGCAACCCTCCGGTCTCGAAGCCGACGGGGGATCGGCGAACCTCGCGAGGCTCGACCTCGGCCCCGCGGGAGCTTCGAATGCGTCAGGCACGTCGGGAGCGCGCCGCGCGCGCGCCCCCCACTTCACGGGGCGATTCGAGAATGGGCGCTTCCGCGAGCTCACCGTCCCCGCCCGGCTCGACTCCGCCGAGTCCGGCCGAGCCGGCGGGCCCGCCGGCTCGGGACTGCGCACGCTCACCGCCGGTTTCGCCCGGGTTCTCTTCCTGCCGGACGGGCGCTCGATCGAGACGGCCGTCTTCGAAAACGGAGTGCAGCTGACCGACGGAAAGAGGGCCATTCTGACCGCCCCGCACGGCTCGCTTCGTGGCCGGGACGACACGGCCGTCTTTTCGGGCGAGGCCGACGTTCCGGCGCGTTACCACGACGAACGCGGCACGATCGCGGCACGATCGCTCTCGTGGAATGCGCGGGAGGAGCAGCTCGACGCCGCGGGCGCGGTGAAAGCCTCGTACGCGCCGGGGTCCGGTCCGGGGCGCGGCGGCTTTCTCGGCGGCGACGGGAAGAACCCCTTCTTCTCCGAGTCCGACTCGCTGAGGCTCCTGTCCCGAAAGTCATCGCTCGTTCTCACGGGCTCGGTCCGCGCCTGGCAGAACGAGAACGTTCTCAGGTGCGGAACGCTCGAGCTCGACGATGCCGCCAAGACGATGCGCGCCACCCAGAAGGTTCAGGCATTCTTCCGGCGCGAGACGACACCCGCGAAAGGGACGCGGACGCCGACGGGCGGCCGCCCGAGCGAGACCATCAACGCCGCGGGAGACGTCCTCATCCACCGGGAGGAGGAGCGGTTCGTCCGCCTCGAAGGTCATGCGACGATGACGTCGGGAATCTTCACGATGAGCTCCGACGTGACGGACATTCGCCTTTCCCCGGACCGCACCGTCGAATACACGGAGGCGCGCGGCGCCGTCGTCGTCGAGGATCGCGCACAGCACCGCCGGGGCGAGGGCACGAAGGCGATCTGGCGCCCCGAGACCGAGGCGGTCACGCTGGAGGGCTCGCCCGCGACGGCCCTCGACGGGAAGGGGAACCGTTCGACCGGCGCGGTCCTGACGTTCCGGCAGAAGAGCTCCCAGGTGGACGTGGAGACGGACGGGTCGGTGCCTACCGAGACGATTCTCAAGCCGGAGGGCTCGTGAGCGCCGCGCCGGCGGTCCTGGAGGCCCGTGGCCTCGTGAAGGCCTACCGTAGTCGCACGGTGGTCGCCGGGGTCTCGGTCCTCGTCTCCGGGGGAGAGGTCGTGGGCCTCCTGGGTCCGAACGGAGCGGGAAAGACGACGACGTTTTCGATAGTCGTGGGTCTCGTGGCGCCCGACGCCGGCTCGGTGCTTCTCGACGGACAGGACATCACGACGCTTCCGATGTACCGGCGCGCGCGGCGCGGGCTCGGCTACCTGCCGCAGGAGGCGTCCATCTTCCGGAAGATGACCGCCATCGAGAATCTCCTCGCGATTCTCGAGACCCTTCCCGGGAGCCGGGCGACGCGCGAAGAGACCGCGCACGGCCTCCTCGACCGTTTCAAGCTCTCCCACCTCGCTCACGCGGTCGCCGACACGCTCTCCGGCGGCGAACGGCGCCGGCTCGAGATCGCCCGCGCCCTCACCCTCTCGCCCCGGTTCATCCTGCTCGACGAGCCGTTCGCGGGAATCGACCCGATCACCGTACTCGACCTCCAGCAGGTGATCCGGAACCTCGCGGCGGCCGGGATCGGCGTCCTCATCACGGATCACAACGTGCGCGACACGCTCGCGATCGTGGACCGCGGCTACATCATCCACGCGGGCGCCATTTTCCGGACGGGATCGCCCGCCGAGCTCTCCTCCGACCCGGAGGTGCGCCGCGTTTATCTCGGCGAGCGGTTCCGGCTCGACTGAATCCCGGCGTCTTAAGAGCTAGAATCGTGCCAAGGTCTGGTCGAGACGACGGACCGGCAATCAATTCAGATGGGACTCGAACAGAAACTCTCGCTGAGACTCTCGCAGCGGCTCGTCATGACGCCGACGCTGCAGCAGGCCATCAAGCTGCTGCAGATGACGCGGCTCGAGCTGCAGGACGTCGTGAACCAGGAGCTCGTCTCGAACCCGGTCCTCGAGGAGCAGGATCCCGAGAGCGCGGCGACGCCCGATGAGGATTCGGGGGCCGCCGAGACGCGCGAGCGCGAGCTCGCCGACACGCCCGGCACCGGTCCCGCGGACGTCGATGCCCTCGGAGACGAAGGTGACGGCGGCTCGGAACAGGCGGCGTCTCAGCCCGAGGCGCCCGCCCCGGAGCCTGTCATCGATCCGGCGCCGACCGAGACGATGGAAGACGCCCTCTCGGACATCGACCTCGAGGCCTATTTCGGCGATTACATGGACGGCACGGCGACGGCTCCCCGGATGAGCGAACAGGCCGAGGAGTTCTCGCTCGAAAACCGGGCCGATGCGCCGCCCGGCCTCGAGCCCCACCTCACCGAACAGCTCGGCGTCTCGGATGCCCCTCAGGGCGTCCGGGAGGCCTGTGGGTTCATGATCGGAAACGTCGACCCGGACGGCTGTCTGCGGGTGACGCTCGACGAGGTCTGCGCGGCGATGCCGTGCTCGATGGAAACGGCGGAGAAGGCGCTGGCGCTCCTCCAGTCGTTCGACCCGTGTGGAGTCGGGGGGCGCGACCTCGCGGAGATCCTCCTCCTTCAGGCACGGGCCGCGAACATCGCGACCCCTCTTCTCGTCGAGCTCGTGACCCACCGCTTCGCGGAGCTGGGCTCTAAACCCGCCGCCCTTCTGGCGCG
>JARXKK010000070.1 GCA_030278895.1 Acidobacteriota bacterium | reverse complement strand
CCGAGGGCAACGGGCTTCCGCTGTCCGCAATGGTGAAGGACGACGAGCGCTGCATCCGCTGCGGCCTTTGCGCCGTCCGGTGCCCCACGGACGCCATGACGATGGAGAAGTTCTCGATCACGGAGGAATTCCATGAGTGAGCCGAAAAGCCGGCGCGAAGTCTTCCTGAAGCTGGGGCTCGGAGCCGGCGTCGCCGCGCTCGGCGCCCAGGCCGTCGCCTCGCTGAGGTCGCTCGTGCCCAACGTCTCCTACGACTCCCCGACGACCGTGAAGATCGGCATGCCGAATGACTTTCCGGACGGCATGAAGTTCCTTCCGGACGAGCGGCTGTTCGTGTTCCGGGAAGGAAAGACGCTCCACGCGGTTTCCGCGGTGTGCACGCACCTCGGCTGCACCGTGCGAGCGGAGGCGCTCTCCGCGCCCGAGACGAAGGACGTCAGCGGCAAGCCTCTGCGCCTCACGCACCGCTTCCTCTGCCCGTGCCACGGCTCGAAGTACGCGGGGGACGGCACGAACGTGTCCGGCCCGGCGCCGAAGCCTCTCGCCTGGTACCACCTGTCGCTTTCGCCAGACGACGGCCAGGTCGTCGTCGACCTCGCGCGCGCGGTGGAACGCGATTTCCGATTTACGTTGGCCTGAAGGGCGTGACGAAACATGAGCGTAAAACCCGATAAAGCCGGCTCCCAGCCCCACGGCGCGCCCGGGGTGCATACGAAGCCGCTCTGGAGCGTCCGCCCGGCCTCCGACCGCGAGGCCGGCGACGCCGTCGTGTCCAACTTCCTCCTGCACTGGTTCCCGGCGAAGACGTACAAGCCGTCGCTCGACTGGAACTACTCGTTCTGGCTCGGCACGGCCTCGGCGGCTCTGCTGCTGCTCGTGACGGTATCCGGGCTGCCGCTTCTCTTCCTGTACGTCCCGTCCGTCGAGCGGGCGTACGGGTCCGTGAAGGACATCGAGTACGTCACGACGTTCGGCTTCTGGATCCGCGCCGTCCACCGCCTTTCCGCGCATCTCATGGTGGCCGTCGTCTTCCTTCACATGGTCCGCGTCTTCCTCACGGGCGCCTACAAGAACGGGCGCGGGCAGGGGCAGAAGCGCGAGCAGAACTGGGTGCTCGGCGTCGGCCTCCTCCTCCTGACGCTGCTCCTGTCGTTCACGGGCTATCTCCTGCCGTGGGACCAGCTCGCGTACTGGGCGATCACCGTGGGCACGAACATCGCGTCCTCGATCCCGTTCGTCGGATCCGCGATCCGCGAACTGCTCCTCGGCGGGCGCGCGATCGACCAGGCCACGCTCATCCGCTTCTACGTTCTCCACGTCATCGCGCTGCCGGCGGCGATCGGGGTGATCTTCCTGTACCACATGTGGCGCGTGCGCAAGGACGGCGGACTCGCGCGAGCCGACCGCGCGACGCTGCTTCCGGAGAAGGCCGCCGAGGCTCCCTCGAAGACGAAAACCTACACGCTTCTCGGTGTCGCGCGCGGGACGTCGCCGGCCGTGAAGGCCTCGACGCTCGAGCGCGCGGACACGACGGTCAACTCGGTCCCCGACCTCACGCGGCGGATCCTGATCGTCGTCCTCGCCATCTTCGCGCTCGTGAGCATCGCGTCGGTCTTCTACCACGCGCCGCTCGAGGAGCCCGCGAACGCGCTCGTGACGCCGAACCCCGCGAAGGCGCCGTGGTACTTCCTCTGGCTCCAGGAGATCGTGACCGACACGACCGTGAAGATCGGTTCCTTCACGATCAACGGCGCCTTCCTCGGCGGCGTTTTGTTGCCCGGGGCCCTCGTTTTCCTCCTCACCCTCTGGCCGTGGCTCGACAAGAGCGCGCCGGGCTCAGCGGGCGTCTGGTTCCCGAAGGACCGGCGCACGCAGAACGCGGTCTTCCTCGCGTTCGTCGCGGGCGTCCTCGTCCTCACGTTCATCGGCACGTTCTGCCGCGGGCCGTACTGGCACCTCTACTGGCCGTGGCAGGCGTGGCCCGAGCTGCCGACGAGGATCTGACATGGAAAAGCGCACGGACTCTCCCTACCCGAAGGTCGACCGGCCGATCCTGGCCGTCGTCGGCGTCCTCCTCGTGATCTCGTGCGCGCTCTTCGTGTGGAGCGATCGCAAGCACGACTGGCGTTACTACCAGGCGACGTTCCGCGCCCAGGTCGCCGAAAAGCTCGGAGCCGAGAAGGCGAAATTGCTCCGCCCCGGCCTCCAGCAGGTCTGGGTCGCCGACCTCAAGCGCGCCGACCGATGCATGACGTGCCATCAGGCAGCTCTCTGGAAGGGATTCGAGACCGCGGAGGAGCCGCTTCGCACGCACCCCGCGGGGCCGCTCCGGAACCACCCCGTCGAGAAATACGGCTGCACGTCCTGCCACGGCGGACAGGGTTATGCCGTGGACGCGACGGAAGCCCACGGTCCGGTCGAGCACTGGGAGGAGCCGCTCCTCGGCAAGACGCTCGGCGAGGCCTACGGCCTCGTGGACGACAAGAACGCGGCGATGCAGATGAACTGCAACGTCTGCCATCGCTACGACCGCGAGACGAAAGGCGCTGAAGCGATCAACCTCGCCAAGAAGCTCGTCACGGAGCGAGGCTGCCGGGCCTGCCACGTCGTGAACGGGCGCGGCGGCTCGATCGGTCCGGACCTGACCAACGTGGGCGAGAAGGCGGCCGAGCAGTACGAGTACGGCCGCCTCTCGGGGCAGAAGACGTCTTTCGCCTGGCACGTGGCGCATTTCAAGGATCCCCGCGCTCTCGTGCCCGAGACCGTCATGCCGAACTTCCACTTCACAACGAAGGAGGCGCAGGCCCTTTCGATGCTCGTTCTCTCGTGGCGGAGGGCGCCGGTGCCGGCCGACTACCGGCCCGGCACGCCGCGCACGGACCCGCAGACGGCGGCCGAGGTCGAGACGGAGTTGAAGATGAAGACGGGTCCCGGTGCATGGTTCGTGAAGACGGGCTGCTTCGTCTGCCATTCGATCCAGGCCCTGGGCGTGAAGAGCCCCGCGCAAATCGGGCCGGACCTCTCGACGGCGGTCGAAGACGTGCAGTCGCGTTTCGGCCGAACGCTGGACGATTTCCTGCGTGAGCCCACGGGCACGATGTCGGTCGTCCTCTCACGCCAGATCATCCTGACCCCCGAAGAGAAGGCCGTCGCCGTCGGAAAGCTCCGCGAGGCGTTCGCGGAATACCAGAAACAGAAAGCGGAGGACGCGAAGGGGAAGAAACCCGCGGCCTCCATCGGCGCTCACTGAGGACAACGCTTCGATCCGAAGGAGAAGAGAAATGAGACAAATGTCGGGAAAATGGAAAGCCACCGCAGCGGCCGCGGCGATCTTCACGGCCGCCCTCATGGTCTGGCAATGCGCGCCCTCGGCGCCGAAGGGCGCGAAGAAGGGGCCCGCGAACGCCTCGGACCAGTCGGTCGCGGCGATGAAGACGTACGTCGCGCCGGGCGATCTCGACGATTTCTACATGTTCGCGTCCGGCGGGCACTCGGGACAGATCTACGTCTACGGCCTCCCGTCGATGCGGCACCTGTCGACGATCCCCGTGTACACGCCATATCCCGCCACCGGCTACGGCTTCGACGACGAGTCGAAGGCGATGCTCGGCGGCCTGACGTGGGGCGACGTCCACCACCCGGCGCTCTCCGAGACGAACGGCGACTACGATGGCCGCTGGCTCTTCGTGAACGAGATGAACGGCCGCGTCGCCCGCGTGGACCTCAGGGACTTCAAGACGAGGCAGATCTTCGGGCCCATGCCGAACATCTCGGGCAACCACGGCTCGGCGTTCGTGACGCCGAACACCGAGTACTCGATGATGGCGTCGCGCTTTTCGATTCCCATCCCGAAGGGCAAGTCGGTTCCGATCGACAAGTACGCGACCGAGTACAAAGGCGTTATCGCGGCCGTCAAGATCGATCCGAAGACGGGCGCGATGTCGCAGGGCTTTCAGATCCTGACGCCTCCCTTCGACTGGGATCTGGGGGATGCTGGCAAGAAGATCTCCGACGGCTGGATGTTCTGGACCTGCTACAACTCCGAGCGCGCGACGGGCAAGCTCGAGGTGACGTCCGCCCAGAAGGACCGCGACTACATCGCGGCCGTGGACTGGCGGGCGGCCGAGAAGGCGATCGCCGAGGGGAAGGGCGACCTCATCGGCGGCGTCAAGGTCCTCGACCCGAAGAAGGTGCCGGGCATCTTCTATCTCCTGCCCTGCGGCAAGTCGCCGCACGGCGTGGACGTCTCGCCTGACGGTAAGTACGTCATCGGCTCCGGCAAGCTCCAGGGCGTCACGACGGTCTTCAATTTCGAGAAGATCCAGACCGCGATCCGCAACAAGGACTTCACGGGCGACGAGGACGGCATCCCCGTCCTGAAATACGAGTCCATCAAGGACGCCGAGGTCGCGGTGGGCCTCGGGCCGCTGCACACGCAGTTCGGCGGCGACGGATACGCATACACCTCGCTCTTCGTCGACAGCGCGATCGCGAAGTGGAAGCTCGGCACGTGGGAAGTCGTGGACAAGATCCCGATGTCCTACTCGATCGGCCATCTCGCGGCCGCCGAGGGCGACACGTGCACGCCGAAGGGCAAGTACCTTGTCGGTCTCAACAAGCTTTCCCACGGCCGGCACCTTTCCGTTGGGCCCTCGCAGCCCGAATCCATGCAGCTCGTGGACATCTCCGAGGAGAAGATGAAGCTCCTCTACGACGCGTTCACGGAGCCCGAGCCGCACTACGCCCAGATCGTCGCGGCGAAGACGATCCACCCGATCGAGGTCTATCCCAAGGAGGAGAACAAGAATCCCCTCGCGATCTGGGACGTCAAGGATGCCGGTGTCACACGCCAGGGCACGAACGTCCTCGCCAAGGTGGTCCTCGTGCGTTCGACGATCACGCCGACCGCGATCGAGGTGAACCAGGGCGACACTGTCAAGATCGTCATGACGAACATCGAGCAGACGACCGACGAGCTGCACGGCTTCGGACTGCTCGACTACAACATCAACATCGTCGTCGACCCGGGCGAGACGAAGACCGTGACGTTCAAGGCCGACAAACCGGGCGTCTTCCCGTACTACTGCACGAACTTCTGCTCGGCGCTCCACCAGGAGATGCAGGGCTACCTCATCGTGAAGGGAAAAAGCTAGGCCGTCATGCACTCCCTCTTCGAGAAGAGCCGCCGGTTTCTCGATCTACCCCTGGATCTCGGGCCGCGGGGACTCCTGGTCCTCGCGGTCCTGCTTCTCGTCCCCTCGTATCTGTTCCCGCTCTGGACCCTGACGATGTTCGCGCCGCAGTACGGCGACGGCCTGCGGATGCAGATCTACAGCTGGAGGCTGGACGGCGGTAACGGCGGCCAGGACATCAAGGAAATAAACGTCCTCAACCACTACATCGGCATGCGCGACCTCACGACGGCCGACTTCACGGAATTCAAGTGGATTCCGTTCGTCGTGGGCATTCTGGCTCTCCTCATGCTGCGGACGGCGGTCCTCGGGAAGATGACCCATCTCGTGGACAACGTCGTCCTCTATCTCTACTTCGGCGCGTTCTCTCTATGGTCGTTCGCGTTCAAGCTCTGGTCCTACGGGCACCACCTCGCGCCGACGGCTGCCGTCAAAGTCGACCCGTTCATGCCGCCCATGTGGGGCTACAAAAAGCTCGCGAACTTCGAGGTCTATTCTTATCCAGGCGTCGGATCGTACGCGCTGGGCCTCGTGGCGGTCGTCCTCGTCCTCGCGATGGCGCTGGCCTGGCGCGAGGGCAAGCGGTCGCTCGCTCGCGCCCCCGGAGCCTGATGTTCGCGCTGCCCTTCGCCCTCCTCCTGCAAATCACCGGCGAGATGGCGCCGGTGACGCCTGGGGGGCTCGAGGGACGCCCGCCCGCGATGGAGGCGTCGCCGTTGCAGGCACGCGTGGATCGCGCGGCGCCCGGAGAGACCGTCGTCGTCGGGCCGGGGACGTATACAGGCGATCTCGTGCTCGACCGTCCCATCCGTCTCGTGGGGCAGGGACGGCCGCTCCTCACGGGCTCGGGGAAGGGCAGCGTCGTGCGCGTCCGGGCCGACGGCGTGGTTCTCGAAGGGTTCGACATCGACGGCGTCCGTGGCGGCGATCTCGGGCGGGACTCCTCCGGCGTCCACGTCGCCGGCCGAAACGTCGTCGTGCGTGACTGCCGGATCTCGGAAGCGCTCTTCGGTATTTATCTTCGGCAGGCGGACGGCGTGCGCGTGGAGCGCTGCCGCATCCGGGGCATCCACGGGAAGGACCCGGGAGAGAAGGGCTCGGGCCTCCACGTCTGGGACACGAAGGGGTTCACGTTCAAAGACAACGTGATCGAAGACGTGCGGGACGGCTTCTACATCCAGTCCTCCTCGGGCGGGACGATCACCGGCAACGTGGCGCGAGACCTCCGCTACGGCCTCCACTACATGTTCTCGGACGACAACACGTTCGAAGACAACACGTTCGAGAACGGCGCCGCCGGCACGGCGCTCATGTACAGCAAGCGCATCGTCTTCCGCCGAAACCGCTTCGTGAACAACCGCGGCTTTGCGTCGGTGGGCCTTCTCCTCAAGGCCTGCGACGACGTCCTCGCCGAGGACAACCTCATCGCGGACAACGCGCGCGGGATCTTCCTGGAGGGCTCGTACCGGAACGTCTTTCGGGGCAACGTCGTCGCTCTCTCCGACGCCGCGATCGTCCTCTACGACTCGTGCGGCCAGAACCGTTTCGAGGGCAACTCCTTCGTCGGGAACCTGACACCGCTCGCACTCGTCGGCCGTCGAACGGACACGGTCTTCGACGGGAACTACTGGTCGGACAACGACGAACCGGATCTCGACGGCGACGGCCGCTCGGACCGGCCGTTTCCGCTCTCGAGCGTCTTCGACCACCTGCGCGGAAACCTCACGGCCGCGGATCTCTTTTCGAGGAGCGTCTCCGCTCGCGCCCTCGGGGCCGCGGAGCGCGGCTTCCCGGTGCTCCGAGAGGTCGAGGTTTTCGACCACGCGCCGCTCGCGCACCCGCCTGCGCTACCGCGCGTTCCGCACCCCGACAAGCCGCCGGCCGGACGTGGGACGCTCGCGCTGGCGGTCTCGGGCCTCTCGCTCCTCGGCGGCGCCGGAGTTCTGCTCACCGGGCGGAGGCAGGCGTGATCCGCTTCGAGGGCTTCTCGAAGACCTTCGGCGCTCAGCACGCCGTCTCGGACCTGACCCTCGCGGTCGAGCCCGGCGAAATCGTCGCGCTCCTGGGACCGAACGGATCGGGGAAAACGACCTCGCTGAAAGCCGCCGCGGGCCTCATCCACCCGACGGGCGGTGGCGTCTTCGTGGGCGAGCGGGGGCGGCCCGCCACAGAGCCGGACGCGCGCCGCTCTCTCTCCTTCCTTCCACAGAAAGTCACGTTTCCCGATTCCCTGACCGGACGCGAGGTCCTCGACTTCTACCGCGCGCTGCGGGGCGTGCCGCGCGAGCGCGTGGACGCCGTCCTCAAGATGTCGTCCTTGAACGGCGCTTCGGCCCGTGCGGTGGGAACGTATTCCGGCGGCATGACGCAGCGGCTCGGCCTCGCGGTTGCCGCGCTGCCCGATTCGCCGGTGCTTCTCCTCGACGAGCCCACGGCCGCGCTCGATCCCGACGGGCTGCGCGCGTTCTACGCGCTTGCCGAGCAGCGCCGCCGCGAGGGGAAGACCGTCCTCTTCACGACGCATCAGCTCGGGGACGTCGAGCGGCTCGCGGATCGTGTCGCGATCCTCGTGGGCGGCAGGCTTGTCGCGCTCCTGACGCGGCGCGCGCTCGAGGACTGGCTCCTTGCCCATGGCGTGCCGCTCGTGCGCGCCGAGACGAGCCCGCTCGAGGACCTTTATCGGGAGCTCGTCGGAGGAGACACATGAAGCTCCTCGGAGTCATCGTGGCGTTTCTTCTCGCGGTCCTCGCGGGCTGCTCGCGGGGCCCCGCGGCTCCCGTCGCCGTCGATACGAAGAACGACCGCTGCGGCTGGTGCCGCATGGCCGTGTCGGACGCGCGCTTCGCGGCGCAGCTCGTGTCGCCGTCGGAGGAGCCTCGCGCGTTCGACGACATCGGATGCCTCGCGACGTTCCTGAAATCGGGCGGCGCGCCCGCGAAGGGCCAGATCGCTTACGTGGCGGACCACCGCACGAAGGCCTGGGTGGGCGCGGCGGCGGCGGTCTACACGAAGAAGCCTGGCCTCGCGACGCCGATGGGCTCGGGCATCGTCGCCCACGCGGACGCCGCGTCCCGCGATGCGGACGCCGCTGCCGCCGGGGGAGCGCCGATCCCGGCGCGGGACATCTTCGGCCCGAACGGCGTGCCGGATGGCGGACGATGAGAGGCTCGCCCGGTCCGTTCCTCCTGTGCGCCCGGCAGGAGCTGCTCCTCGCGGTCCGCTCGCGCTGGACCCAGATCTTCGCGGTCGTGTTTGCCGTGCTCGCCCTCGCCGTCGCGTCCTCGGGCTACGTGCTCTCGGGAGGCCACGGCGTGCAGGACTTCGCGCGTACCGCGGCGTCGCTCGTCGAGCTCGTCCTTCTCCTCGTGCCGCTCACCGCTCTCCTCATCGGCGTCCTGTCGCTCGCGCCCGAGCGCGGCGCGGCGGAGCTGCTGTTCTCGCAGCCGGTGTCGCGCCGAGCGATCCTATTCGGCAAGGTCACGGGGCTGTTCGGCGCCCTCGCCGCGGCGCAGGCCGTCGGATTCGGCGCGGCGGGGCTCGTCATCTTCTCGAGGGCCGGGGGCTCCGGGCTCGGAGGCTTCACTCTTCTCATCCTCGGCTCGTTCATCCTGACGGCCGTGTTCCTCGTCCTGGCGGCGCTCGTCTCGTCGGGGACCGTGGGCCGGCGGACGCGGGCGCTCGCGATCGCGCTCGTCGTGTGGTTCGGCGCCGTCGTGCTGTTCGACGTGGCCGCGCTCGGCGTGGCGTCGCTCCTCCCGTCCGGCCCCGCCTCGCGTGTCCTCATCGTGTCGGTGCTCGTGAATCCCGCCGACGCGGTCCGGACCGGCGCGCTCCTCGGGATCGAGGGCAGCGGCGCGTTCGGCGCGGCGTCTCTCGCGCTCCTGCGCTTCACGCATGGCGCCGCGGGCACCGGCATCCTTCTCGCGCTTTCTCTTCTCGTCTGGATGGTCGCACCGGCCCTCCTCGCGGCGCGCCGGCTGGACAAGGCGGACCTCTGATTTTCGAAAAGTCCATGAAAGAGGAAGAGCTGAGAAAGAGGGGATTTAAATGAAGAGTGTCGTTCGCGTCTCCGTCGTCATTCCCGCGCTCGTCTTGGTTTCCGTCCTTTCGGCGCGCGTTGCCTCGGCCCACTGCGACACCGCCGACGGCCCCGTCGTCGCCGACGCGAAGGTCGCGCTCGAAAAAGGCGACGTCACGCCGGTTCTCAAGTGGGTCAAACCGGCGGCGGAGGCCGAGATCAAGGCGGCCTTCGCGCGGGCGCTCGCGGCCCGCGCGAAGGGGCCCGACGTCCGGGCGCTGGCTGACGAGTACTTCTTCGAGAACCTCGTGAGAATCCACCGGGCGGGAGAAGGCGCGCCGTATACCGGCATCCTGCCCGCGGGCACGCCGATCGAGCCGGCTATTGCCCTGGCCGACCAGTCTCTCGACAGCGGTAACGTCGACAAGCTGGTGAAGTCCATCGCGCACCACGTCGAGGAAGGGATCCGCGAGCGGTTCGCGCGCGCGGCCGCCGCGAAGAAACAGGCTGGCACGAGCGTCGCGGGCGGCCGTGAGTTCGTCGAGGCTTACGTGGAGTTCACGCACTACGTCGAACGCCTGCACCTCGATGCGACGACGCCGGCTGCTCACGGTGCGGCGACGCCTGCAGCCGAGCACAAACACTGAAGATGGCGGGCCGCTGGGGGGACGCCGGAGTCGTCCAGGGTTTCTCGACGGCGGCCGCCAACCAGGTGCTCCTGGCGTTCGTCCGCGCCGAGATCGCGCGCCGGCCGAGGCTGCGCATCCTCGACGTCGGCTGCGGAGCCGCCCGCAATGCCGTTCCCATGGCGGCGGAAGGGGCGGCCGTGGTCGGGACCGACATTGCCTGGCCCATGCTGGCGGCGGCGCGTCGGCGAGGCGAGGCTGCCGGTATGGGACGCCGAACGGTTTTCGTCCATGCGCCCATGGAGCGGCTCCCCGTGGGTGACGCGAGCGTCGACCTCGTGGTCGCGCACGGAATCTGGAATCTCGCGCGGTCCGCCGCCGAGTTCCGCCGCGCGATCGCCGAGGCGGCACGCGTGGCCCGGCCGGGCGCGGGCTTGTTCGTCTTTACCTTCTCCCGCGCCACGCTCGCCCCCGACGACGAGCCTGTTCCGGGCGAATCGTTCGTGTTCACCCAGTTTGCGGGCGAACCCCAGTGCTTCCTGACCGAGGCGGAGCTTCTGGAAGAGCTCCTTCGCGGCGGGTTCGAGAAGGACCCGCCGGGCCCGCTCACGGAGCACAACCGCCCGGAGGCCGGCCGCGCTTTCGCGCGAGGCGGCCCCGTGATCTACGAGGGAACCTTCCGCGCCGCCAGGAAATGATGTAAAGAGAGTTTGTCGTGTCGACTGACCCGTCGGAAAAGCCTCTCTCGCCGTGGTGGCGCCATGCCGTCATTCTCGTGATGGCGCTCGGCTTCGGCCTCCTCACGGTCGTCACCGTCGTCACCTACTCAAACGCCCCGCCCATACCCACGCGGGTGACCGACGCCGCCGGAGCGACGCTCTTCACACGGGAGGACGTCGAGCACGGGCAGGAGGTCTTTCTCAAGTATGGCCTCATGGAGCACGGGTCGCTCTGGGGCCACGGCGCATACCTGGGCCCCGACTACAGCGCGGAATACCTGCACAGGCTTGCCGAGATCTCGCGGGACACCCTTGCGCGCGAGCGGCGTGCGGTCCCCTATGCGATGCTCGATCCGGACGCGGCCGCGAGCGTGAGCGCCGCCGTTCACCGCCTGCTGAAGGAGAACCGGTACGACGCGCGTACAGGCGCTCTGGTCTTCTCGCCGGCCGAGGCGGCGGCCTGGGTGATCCAGAAAGGAGAATGGGCCGCGTACTTCTCGGGAGCCAAGCCCGCGCCGGGTCTCCCCGCGAAGTACATTCGCAGTCCCGGCGAGCTCGAGGACCTCAACTCGTACTTTGCGTGGGCGGCCTGGGCGACGGTCGCCAACCGTCCCGGCAAGAACTACTCCTACACCAACAACTGGCCGTACGAGCCGGCCGTCGGCAACCAGCCGAGCGCCTCGACGTTTCTCTGGAGCGCGCTCAGCCTCGTGACTCTCCTCGCGGGGCTCGGGACCGTCCTGTTCGCGGTCGGGCGGTTCGATTACCTCGGCTGGCACGGCCCGTCGGCGCGCGCGCACGTGCACGACAGTCCGCTTGCCCGCTGGACTCCGACTCCGAGCCAGAGAACGGTCGCCCTCTACTTCGGTGTGGTCGCCCTGCTTTTCCTGCTGCAGACGTTGGCGGGGGGCGCCCTCGCCCACTACCGGGTCGAGTCGGGCGCCTTCTACGGGATCGACCTCGCACGATTCCTTCCCTACAACATCCTCCGGACGTTTCACCTCCAGCTCGCCATCTTCTGGATCGCCACGGCATGGGTGGCCGGCGGCCTTTTCCTCGCGCCGATCGTCGGCGGCGCCGAGCCGCGGGGGCAGCGGGCGGGCGCCCTCGCGCTGCTCGTGGCCCTCGCGGTCGTCGTCTTCGGGAGCCTCGGTGGCGAGTGGCTCGGCATCAACGATCGTTTGGGAGCGCTCTGGTTCTGGCTAGGCCACCAGGGGTCCGAGTACCTCGACCTCGGCCGCTTCTGGCAGCTCCTGCTCGTCGCCGGGCTCGTGGGCTGGCTCGTCCTGATGTACCGGGCGCTGCGGCCGGCAATCCGCGACCCCAAGCGTTCCGAGCTGGCAGCGCTCTTCCTTTACGCCGCCGCGGCGATCCCGCTCTTCTATCTGCCCGCTCTCTTCTTCGGGCCCCGCACCAACTTTGCGGTGATCGACAACTGGCGCTTCTGGATCATCCACCTGTGGGTGGAGGGCTTCTTCGAGCTGTTCGCCACCGTCCTCGTCGCCGTGATGTTCGTGGTCCTGGGTCTGGTCACGGCCCGCACCGCCACGCGCGTCATCTACCTGGACGCCATCCTCTACCTCGCCGGCGGGATCGTGGGGACCGGACATCACTGGTACTTCACCGGCCAGGGAACGCTCAACATGGGACTGGCCGCGTGCTTCTCGGCGCTGGAGGTCGTCCCGCTCACTCTTCTCACCCTCGACGCCTGGGACTTCATCCGCCTCCGTGAGCGGCGGTGCGAGGATTGCCAGACGACGTTCGCGGACCGTCATCGCTGGGCGATCTACTTCCTGATGGCCGTAGGCTTCTGGAACTTCGTCGGCGCGGGAGTGTTCGGCTTCCTGATCAACCTGCCGATCGTGTCTTACTTCGAGGTCGGCACGTCGCTGACGAACAACCACGCCCACGGATCGCTCTTCGGTGTCTTCGGAATGCTGGCGCTCGCCGTTCTCGTCTTCTGCCTGCGCTCGCTGGCCGAGGACACGGCCTGGGCCCGCGCCGAGCGCTGGATCAAGGTTGGCTTCTGGGGGCTGAACGCGGGGCTCGCTTTGATGATGGCGATCGATCTCTTCCCGGCGGGCGTCCTTCAGCTGTGGGACGTCCTCGAGAACGGCTACTGGCACGCGCGGCGGCTCACCTACCTGATGAGCGGGACGTTCCATGCGCTCGAGTGGGCGCGCGTCGCGGCCGACGGAGTGTTCCTGGTGATCGGCGTCGTCCCAGTGGTCCTCGCGGTCGCCTTCCTGCTCCTCGGTTCGCGCAAGCGCGGAATCTCTTCGAAGACCTCTTGACGATCCCGCCCGTCAACTTGTCGACGAACAGGGTGCGGCTTCCTATGACGGCCGTCATGGCGGGATGCGGGTTTCGGGCCGAACCTTGGCGCATGACGACACACTTGGCTCCTCCCGCGCACACCCCTTCCGGCGCCGCCCAGCACTCGGCCGAGCTCCTGCCGCTTGTGGACGCGCTCGCCCCGGGCCAGATCCTCACGCTGAGCCTTTCCCTGGAATCGGCTCGGGCGCTCCTCGCGACACTCAGCGCGGAGCGAAAGGGACTCTTCGAGTGGAGTCCCGAGGCTGACGGCGACGCGGTGCGCGTCGACGTGGTGAAACGGGATGCCGCCAAGGGCTCGCTGCGCGGCGTGCTCGAAGCGCTGAGCTGGGATCACGCCCGCATCGACGGGTTCGAGCAGGGCGCGTTCGCCGCGCGCGCGGCGGGAGACCTCGAGGCCGCGCGGGCTCTGTTCGAACGGTTCGCCCGGAACCTCTTCCGGCACATCGGCTTCGAGGAGGACCTCCTGTTTCCGGCTCTCGAATCGGCTGCCGGGCTGCCCCCGCACGCGGGGCCCACGGCGGTGATGCGCGCCGAGCACATCGAGATCCGCGCGACCGTCCAGCTGCTCCGCGGTGCCATCGGAGATTCGTCGGCCGACACCGTGCGACTGCGCGAGCGGCTCCACGGCACTCTCGGGCCCCACAGCGTCAAGGAGGAGCGGATCCTCTACCCGATGATCGACCGGGTGCTTTCGGGGCTCCGTTCGGACGAGCTGGTCGGCGCCATCCAGGCGTACGAGCCCCGATGATCAGTCCGCGGTCAGCGCCTCGAGCGCCCGGAGGTCCGGAATCGCGAACCCTTCCGCGGCGGTGATCACGACGTGTTCCTTCCCCCAGCGGCTCATCACGCGGATCGCGGTCTCGACGGTCGTCGCCGTCATGTCCGCGATCTCCTGACGCGAGAGCGCGAGGGGAATCGTCGCCCCCGCGCCCTCGCGCCTTCCGACGCGCGCCGCCAGCATGAGGAGGAGCCGCGCGATGCGTTTCTCGACCGGGCCCGTCAGGTCGGCAAGGCGCCGGGTGATCTCGAACTGCCGGAGCATCAGGCCTTGCAGGAGCCGGCGCGTCATCTCGGGGTGGCCGTCGACCGTGGCGAAGAACTCGCGCTCGGGAACGCGCAGGATCGTGGACGGCTCGAGCGCGACGGCCGAGGCCGGAAACCGCTGCCCCTCGAAGAGCGCCACGGCGCCGATCGGCTCGCCCGCCCCGAAGAGGCCGAGGATCACGTCGCGCTCCGGCGCCGCCTTGACGATCTTGACGCGGCCGATCACGACGAAGCATAGGTCGCTCGCCGGGTCCCCCTCGCGAAAGACCTCGTCCCCCTTCTCGTACACGACCGCCCGGCACACGGGGGCGAGCAGCTTCCGCTCGTCCGGGTTGAGGCACTGGAAGAGCGGGACCGCGTCGAAGTGGGGAAGGGAGGGAGACACAGTCTCAAGGATAGCCCGTCCGGCGGCGTCGAAGCGCTTGGGGCGCCCATATGACGCCCGTCATGGCGGATCGGTCGCGGAGGCCGCAGATTCAGACATGGCCGAACCTCCCTCTCCTCTGCCCGACGCGGTCCTCGACGTGAGGCCGGACATCGCGCGCGGCGAAGAGCCGCTCTCGAAAATTCTGACCGCGGCGCGCGGCATCGAGCCGGGCGGGCGGCTCGTCGTCCAGGCGCCCTTCGTGCCGGTGCCCCTCTTCGGCGTTCTCGCGAAAATCGGATTCGAGAACGAGACGGAGAACCTCGGGCTGGAGGGATTTCGCATCACGTTCCGGCGCCGGACGGCGGCCGAGGCGGCAGGAGAGCCGTGACCGCTCTCCTCGACCTCAGGGGGCTCCCGCCCCCGGAACCCCTCGTCCGCACGCTCGAGGCCGTCGAGGCCCTGGCCGAGGGAGAGGAGCTCGTCGTCCTGACGGAGCGGCGCCCCGTCCACCTCTTGCCGCTCCTCGTCGAGCGCGGCCTCGACGTGAAGACGCGCGAGCTTCCCGATGCCCATGAAATCCGCGTCCGCCGCTAGCGGGCGGGCTCCCGCGCCGACCTTCCTTTCGGAGGCTCCCGCGCCGTCCCTCCCGATGGCGTTCTTCCTGCCGGCCGTCGCGCTGCTCCTGGCAGCCGCGTTCGCGGCCCCGTTTCTCTCGCTGAAGATGGCGGACTGGACCTACCAGCAGGAGGTTCTCGCTCTCGTTCACACCATGACGCTCGGATTCCTGCTCGCCGTTTTCCTCGGCGCGTCCGTGCAGCTCCTGCCCGTCGTGGCGGGCGTGACGGTCGCGCGGACAGGTCTCGTGCGCTGGGCGGCCGCGTGCTACTTCGCTGGCACCGTGGGGATGGTTCTGCACTTCGCGCGGCTGCGCTGGAATGGCCTCGTTCTCTCGGCTCTCGCGGTGACGCTCGCGGTCATTCTGTTCTTCGCCGCCGTGCTCCCCGTGCTCGCGCGAGCCCCGTCCGGCCCGGTGCGGCTGTCCTTCGCTCTCGCTTACGCCGGCCTCGCGCTGACGATGACCGTGGGCCTCCTGATCGGCCTCGATCGCCGGCACGCGTTTCTGCCGGGAGCGCCGATGGATCACCTCGCGGCGCACCTGACGCTCGGTCTCTTCGCCACGTTCACCGTCGCGATCTGGGGCGTGTCGTCGAAGCTCCTCCCGATGTTTCTTCTGGCGCCGGCTCCGGATTCCAGGCGGCAGAAGGCCGCCCTGCTCCTGATCTGGTGCGGTGCGGTTTCTCTCGCGACTGCGCTCTGGTTCGGCTGGCCGGCAGCGCCGTTCGCGGCTCTCCCGGCCGCGGCGTTCTTCCTGCAGCTATCGCTCGTGCGCCGGCTTCTCGGCGCGCGTAGAAGAGGCCATATCGACGCCGGTTTCCGGTACGCGCTTTCGGCGTACGCGGACCTCTTCGCCGCGGGCGTCGTGGGCCTTCTCATCGCCTTCGGCGTCGGGAAGGGAACCCTCCTCTCCCTGCGCCTGCCCTGGGTGTACGGCTTCCTCGTGCTCGGCGGGTGGTTGCTGCAGACGGTCGTCGGCATGCTCTCGAAGATCCTCCCGTTCCTCGTCTGGCAGGCCGTCTATGCGCGCCGGGCTGGACTGGGGCCGCTTCCGAAGCTCTCGGACCTCTCGCCCGAGCGGCTTCAGATGACCGGCTTCGTGCTGTTCCGGATCGCCTCGATCGCGCTGACCGTCGCCCTCTTCCGAGGCCGTGCCACCGAGCTGCGCGCCGCGGCAGCGCTCTTCGCGATCTCCATCCTGCCATTCGCGGCGCACGTCGCGATCGTCATCTCCCACCTGAAATGGCCGCGCGCTTTCGAGGCGGCCGCCGGGAGTCAACATGCCGCTGCCCACTGAGTCCGACGTCCTCGACGC
>JARXKK010000069.1 GCA_030278895.1 Acidobacteriota bacterium | reverse complement strand
TCGCGTGCATGGCGTCCTCGACGCGGGCCTTCTTCTCCTTCATCTCGGTCTCGGTGGCCGCGCCGACCTTGATGATGGCGACGCCGCCGACGAGCTTGGCGAGGCGCTCCTGGAGCTTCTCGCGGTCGTAGTCGGAAGTCGTCTCTTCGATCTGGGCACGAATCTGCTTCACGCGGCCCGTGATGGCCTCACGACGCTTCTTGTCGCCCGT
Organism: Acidobacteriota bacterium; assembly: GCA_030278895.1. Classification (GTDB taxonomy): domain Bacteria; phylum Acidobacteriota; class Thermoanaerobaculia; order UBA5066; family UBA5066; genus Fen-183. The sequence continues at coordinate 16,232 of JARXKK010000069.1, read as the reverse complement.
GTCGACCACGATCGTGGTGTTGTCCTTGTCGACTGTGACCTTCTTCGCATCGCCGAGGTCTTCCCACTTGACGCTCTCGAGCTTGATGCCGAGGTCCTCGGAGATCATCTTGCCGCCCGTGAGGATCGCGATGTCCTCGAGCATGGCCTTGCGGCGGTCGCCGAAACCGGGCGCCTTGACGGCGGCCACGTGCAGCGTGCCGCGGAGCTTGTTCACGACGAGCGTCGCGAGCGCCTCGCCTTCGATCTCTTCCGCGATGATGAGGAAGGGACGGTTCTGCTTGGCGACCTGCTCGAGGATCGGGAGGAGGTCCTTCATGGAAGAGACCTTCTTCTCGTAGATCAGGATCTTCACGCTCTCGAGGACGCATTCCATGCGCTCGGCATCCGTGACGAAATACGGGGAAAGGTAGCCGCGGTCGAACTGCATGCCCTCGACCACTTCCAGCGTCGTGTCGAGGCCCTTGGCCTCTTCCACCGTGATGACGCCGTCCTTGCCGACCTTGTCCATGGCCTCGGCGATGATCTTGCCGATTTCCAGGTCGCCGTTCGCCGAGATCGTGCCGACGTGCGCGATCTCCTTGGCGTCGACGGTCTTCTTCATCCCGTTGATCGCGTCGACCGCCTTCTTGACGGCGAGGTCGATGCCGCGCTTGATCTCCATCGGGTTTCCGCCCGCGGTGACCATCTTGATGCCTTCGCGGTAGATGGCCTGGGCGAGGACCGTGGCCGTCGTCGTGCCGTCGCCGGCGATGTCGGAGGTCTTGGAGGCGACCTCGCGGACCATCTGGGCGCCCATGTTCTCGAGCGCGTTCTCGAGCTCGATTTCCTTGGCGACCGTGACGCCGTCCTTCGTAATCGTGGGCGAGCCGAACTTCTTGTCGATGACGACGTTCCGGCCCTTGGGACCGAGCGTCACCTTGACCGCGTCGGCCAGCTTGTTGACGCCGCGGAGGATGTTCTGGCGAGCTTCTTCGCCGTAGGTGATGTTCTTGGCAGCCATTTCATTTACCTCTTACTTCGTCTCGACGATGGCAAGCACTTCGTCCTCGCGGAGGATGAGAAGCTCTTCGTCTTCGATCTTGATTTCGGTGCCGGCGTACTTGCCGATGAGAATGCGGTCGCCCTTCTTCACGTCGAGGGGGATCCGCTTGCCGTTGTCGTCGAACTTGCCTTCTCCGACGGCCTCGACCTTGGCCTCCATCGGCTTTTCCTTCGCGGTGTCGGGAATGATGATTCCGCCACGCACCTGCTCCTTGGCTTCGACGCGCTTGACGAGAATCCGGTCATAGAGGGGGCGAACTTTCATGGGTAGCTCCTTGTTTCTCGCTCGCATCTTGTTAGCAGTCAAGATCGACGAGTGCCAGCAATCTATGCCTGCCGGGCAAATCTGTCAAGACAGGCTATAGATTCAGTCTAAGATATTGTTCTTAGAGTGAGTTAGAGCCTAAGCTCGAGCTGGAAAATTCCGCCAGGGCACCGGCGAGCGCCGTTTTCTGGTCACCCGTGAGCTCCGGAAAGACCGGAATCGCCAGCGTCTCCTTCGCCGCGCGTTCGGATTCCGGGAAGTCGCCGACCTTGCCCCCGAGCGAGGAAAAACACTCTTGAAGGTGAAGCGGGACCGGGTAGTAGATCGCCGCCCCAATCGACCTCTTCTCCAGATATTCCTTCAAAGAGTCTCGTCTTCCTCCGCCAACGCGCACGACGAACTGGTTGAAGACATGGTGTCGCCCAGCGGCCTCGCGCGGAAATCTCAGGCCGCCTTTTTCGAACGGGAGGCCGCCGGCCTCGAGGTAGCGCCGCTCGATGTCCTTCGCGTTCGTCCGGCGGGCCTCGGCCCATCCGTCGAGGTGCGGCAGCTTCACGTGCAGGATCGCGGCCTGGAGTGCGTCGATACGGAAGTTCCCGCCGACGAATTTGTGGTGATAGCGGCTCGTCTCGCCGTGCATGCGCATCGCGCGGAGCATCGCCGCCAGGGCGTCGTCGCTCGTCGTGACCATGCCGCCGTCCCCGAAGCCGCCGAGATTCTTGGACGGGAAAAACGAAAAGGCGCAGGACTCGCCGAGCGCGCCGGCCTTCACGCCTTTGTAGGCTGCCCCGAGCGACTGGCAGGCGTCCTCGAGGACCGGGATTCCCTTCCGTTTCGCGACGTCCCGGATCGGGTCCATGTCCGCGCACTGGCCGTAGAGGTGGACGGGCTGAATCAGCTTCGTCTTCGGGGTCAGCGCCTTCTCGAGCTTCGCCGGGTCGAGATTGAACGTCTCGGGCTCGACGTCGACGAAGACGGGCCGCGCGCCAAGGCGCGCGACGGCCCCCGCGGAGGCGAAGAACGTGTACGGCGAGGTCACGACGTCGTCGCCTGGGCCGATCCCGAGCGCCATCATCACGGCGAGCTGCGCGTCGGTGCCCGAGGACATCCCGATCGCATGTTTCGCGCCGACGTAGGCCGCGACGGCCTTCTCGAACGCGTCGACCCGCGGGCCCAGGATGAACCCCTGACTCTCGTAAACCTCCGACGTCACGCGGAGAATCTCGTCTTTCAAGGTCGCGTACTGCTTCTTCAGGTCGAGCAGGGGGACGGGAACGGCGGGAGGGGCGCTGATGATCGTCACGGGACCAACGCTACACCACTACACCAGCCCCCGCTCCACGAGCTCGGCCTTCAGCCATGCATACACGACGGGCGCGAGGATGAGACCCGAGACGCCAAAGATGGCGTCCAGCAGGATCATTGCGATGAGCGTCTCCCATATCGCGGCGCCGATGCGCGCTCCCACGATCTTCGCGTTCAGGAAGTACTCCAGCTTGTGAATCACGAGGAGGAAGACGATTGACGCGACCCCCACCCACGGCGAGACGCCCAGGGACAGCAGCACGACGAAGACGTTGGACACCAGGTTGCCCACGACCGGGAGCAGTCCGCACACGAATGTCAGGGCTACGAGCGTCCCCCTGAGGGGGATGTGCACGCCAAAGAGGGGAAGCGCGACGACGAGGTAGAGGGCGGTCAGGGCCGTGTTGACGCCGGAAATCTCGAGCTGTGCCTTCGCCACCGACCGGAACGCGGCGTCGAAGCGGGCCAGCCTCTCCACGAGGGCCGCTCCGAGAGGCGTGTCGACCTTCTTCGGCGCGCGGAAAAATACGATGACACCGAGGACCGCGCCGACGAGCGCGTGGACGAGCCCACGAAGGCCGATGAACCCGGCGTGCCTCAGCTCCGCGCCGTGGCCCGCCATCAGTCCGACCTTCGAGCCGTCATCGTCGGCCGCGGGCGTGGTCAGAGGAATCCCCAGCCCTTCCAGCGACGCGAGGAGCTTCCGGGAGGTCTCCCCCACCGACGAAAGGAGCCCGGGGAGATCTCCGACGCGGCCTCGCACGAAGGCGTGGAGAAGGAGAGCCGCGCCCACGACGGCACCCCCCGCGAGGATACCGAGAAACGTGACCGCGAGTGCGCGGGCGAGGCCGTGCGACACGCGTCCGCTCCTCAGGCGCCGCGACACGCCGCTCAGGAGCATGTGGGCGGCGAATCCCGCGAAAAGGGCCGGCACGAGGTGGAAGAGGAGGATGCACAGGATTGCCGCGGCTGCGAGAATTTCCGAAGCCCGCTCGCAGCGCGCCGCCGTTCCGCCCGTCGTCGACGTCATGCGCGCGGATTATCCGCCAGCGGCCGGAAAGTGTCCGCGAGCTCGTCGATTTCCGCGATGAGGGCGTCGCGTTCGGACTTCAGGCGCGCAATCGCACCCGATGCGAAGAGGAGCGCCAGGAGTTCGCGGGCCTGGCGCTCGCGCCAGGAGGCGTATTCGAAGAAAAAGAGAGAGAAATTCTGCTGAGAAGGTGGTCGAGGGCGCGACGCGCGAGGGATGCGAACCAGAGACCGATGGGGACGACGACCGGGGATTTCTTCGAAAGGAGGAGAACGCGCGCCGCACCAGTCCGGATCTCCGAAGGGCGCGGATCCGAATGGGAGCGGCCCTCGGGGAAGACCAGCACGCACCCCCCTGCATCGAGGACCGACGAGAGCCTTTCGAAAGCCGCGGTGTTCCTCTCTTCCCCTTTCAAAGAAATCCCCGGTTCCCCTTCCCCCTTTCTCACGACCGGCACGCAGCCGAGGAGATCGAGAAGGGACCGGAGGACGGGGATCTTCCAGAATGTCGACTTCGCGACGAAGACGACCGGGCGTGAGAGCGCCCAGAGGACGACCATCGGGTCCACGAGACCGTTGTTGTGGTTCGCGATGAAGAGGACCGCCCCCTCACGAGGGACGTGCTCGAGGCCCGCGACCTCGATGCGCCGGTAGAAGAGGCCCACGACGAGACGGACGATCCGGACGAGGGAGCTCCTCACGCCTCGGCCGCCCTGTCGGCCGCCTCTTCCTTCGCAGGGAATCTCACCTTCAGGAAAGCGCCAATCGCGAAAACGAGAACGACGAAGAGAACCGCGATACCGGCGCGGTATCCCGCCGGGCTCCTGTCCGGGTACAGCGAGAGCGTTGCGGCCCACAGAAACGGCCCGAGGACGGAGGCCGCTTCACCCGCGAGCGTGAAGAAGCCGAAGAACTCGGTCATCCTCTCCTTCGGGACGAGCGCGATGAGCCCGAGCCTCCCCGTCACCTTGATGCCGCCAAGGCCGATGCCCGCGAGCACGCCGACGACGGTGAAGGCCTTCGGGTCCCGCACGGCGAGCGCGAGAACGAAGACGAGCACCCAGTTCGCGAGGGCGACGAGCGTCGCCGTCCGGATCGTGACGCGCTGGCAGAGGAAGCCGTACAGGAGGCCGCCGAAGACGGCCACCGCCGTCGCGACGAGCAGGAGGATCTGTACCTGTCCATCCGAGAGGCCCACGGCGAATTTCGAGTACGTCGCCATCTGGATCTGGATCGTGTGGATCACGTCGACGTAGAGGAAGTTCGAGACGAGAAACCAGAGGAGAGCGGGGGTTTTCGGAAGGGAGCGAATGGTTTGGAGGACATCGGATAGAGGAGAAGAGGAAGATTTCTTAGAAGGTAAGAGGGGCCGGGGATGCTTCGGCAGACGCGCGAAGAACAGGAGCGGGATGGCCGCCACGAGCCACAGCAGCGCCGTCGGCAGGTAGGCGTTCCGGCGCACCCAGGCGTCATTCACATTCGAAGAAACAGCCGCCACCGACAACGCGTCGATCACCGGAATGAGGACGTGTGGCATCCCCGCGCGGATGTTTCCGGAAACGAACGGCAAAACCAGAAACATCCCGAGGAGCGATCCGATGTACCCCGCGGCAACGCCGAATCCCGAAACGCGCCCGGAGTTCGAGTCGTCCGAAACGTCAGGCAGGAGCGCGTTGTAGAAGACGTAAGCGCACTGGAACGCGATGTTCGCGAGCGCAAAGAAAACGAGGACGCGCGGCACGGGCCCTGGCGCCGCGACGAGCGCGGTCAGGACGACGCCGGCGAGGACGAACGGGACGAGGAACCGCCGCTTGCCCGCGCGGTCCGCGAGATGCCCGAGGAACGGAGCCGCGAGAGCCACGATCGCCATCGAGAGGCCGAACGCGAGCGAGAACTTCTCGCTGCCCCGCGGCACACGCCCGGCGATGTCCAGCGGGAGATGCAGCGAAAGGAGGTTCATCGCGAAGCTCGTCGCGCCGAGCTCGTAGAGGCTCCAGGCGAGAACGGTTCCGCCGCGCGTCCTCACGAAAGCCGGTATCGGGTCGCGGGCTCGCGCTCCGGGCGGAAGAGGAGCGCCCAGGCAACGCCCACGACGAACCCTCCCACGTGCGCCCAGAACGCGACGCCGCCGCCTTCCGCGGCGGCGCGGCCCGCCCGCGTGAGCTGCGCGGATCCCATCCAGAACTGCAGCGCGAACCAGCCGAGAAGGTAGAGGCCCGCCGGCACCTCTATCAGGGGAAACAGGATGAAGAGCGGGATGACCGTCACGACACGGGCGCGCGGGTAGTAGACGAAGTACGCCCCGAGAATTCCCGCGATCGCACCCGAGGCGCCGAGGTTCGGGACCGTGGAGGCGGGAGAGATGATCGCCTGGAGAAGGGTCGCCGCCGCGCCGGCCGTCAGGTAGAAGACGACGTACCTGAAGTGTCCGAGCGCGTCCTCGACGTTGTCGCCGAAGATCCAGAGGAAGAGCATGTTCCCGAGGAGGTGCAGGACGCCTCCGTGAAGGAACATCGCGGTGAGAATCGTGAAGGCCGCGGCCCCGGTCGTGTACCCGTAGAGCTCGGGGTGGAAAAAACGAGCCGGCACGAACGCGAACGCCTGAACGAAGGCCTCGAGGTTCCCGCCCTGGAGAAGTTCGAGGAGAAAAGCGGCGACGTTCGCGATGACGAGAAGCCTCGTCACGAAAGGCACGGTCCGGACCGGGATCGTGTCGCGGAGCGGAATCACGCGCGCATGATATGCGTGAGCGTGACCGCTACTTTCGGCGCTTGTTCAGCAGATCTTTCAGGTCCTTGCCCGCCCGGAACCGCGCGACCTTCGCCGCCGCGATCCGGATGGCGGCCTTCGTGCGGGGGTTCACGCCGGCGCGTGCCTTGCGGTCGGCCACGTGGAAGATCCCGAGTCCGGGAAGCGCGACACGCTCGCCCTTCTTGAGACTTCCGGCGATCGCGTTGACGACCGAGTCGAGCGCCGCGGCCGCGTCCTTCCGCGTCAGTCCCGTGTCGTTCGCAATCGCATCCACGATGTCGGCTTTGCCGGCCATGAGGGAACCTCCTGCCGCCTCTTCACGCACGGCACTATGGGGGAAACGCCGGGAATGTAGGCTCGCCCAGAACCCTTGTCAACGGAGAGTTTCCTTACGCAGCACGATCGCCGAAAAGCCGTCGTGCGTGGCTCCGGGAAGAACGCGCACCGTGCCATCGGGCGCAACGGCCTCCGCGAGCGGCACGGGCAAACCGGCCGCATCCGGGACGACGCGGGCGAACTCCGGCCACACCTGAAGCAGCGAGTCCACGACGTCCTCGTTTTCCTCCCGCTCCAGCGAGCACGTGACGTAGACGAGCGTGCCTCCCGGCGCGACGAGCTCGAGCGCGGCCGACAGGAGGCGCCGCTGCGTCTCGGCGAAGCCGGTGAGGTCCTCCGGCTTCAGGCGAAGTCGAATCTCGGGATTCTTGCGAAGCGTGCCCGTTCCCGAGCACGGAGCATCCAGCAGGACCGACGCGAAGCGGTTCCGCGGCAGGGGCGCCCTCCCGGCGTCCGCCCGGACGACGAGCACTTCTTCCCGTCGGCCCGCCGCGGCGAGGTTCGCGGCGAGACGGCGCGCACGCGAAGGTGTGCGCTCGAGCGCGACGACCTTCCGCGCGCGTCCCGTCGCGAGAAGCGTCCGCGTCTTGCCTCCCGGTGCGGCCGCCAGGTCGGCCACGACGTCCGCCGCCGCAACCAGCTCCACCATGGCCTGCGCCGCGACGTCGATGACCGCGAGCGCACCGGATGCGACGAGAGCATGCTGGGCACCGACTCCGCCCGTCACCGTGAGAGCGAGAGGGGCCCACGGGGATCGCACGGCTTCGACTCCGTCCTTGGCGAGAACCGCGACGATCTCCTCGGGTGTCCCCACGCGGGGATCCGCGAGGAGGTCCATCGGGGCGTCCTCCTCGTCGGCGGCGAGGGCCGCGCCCGCGGCCGCGGCGCCGAACGCCGCGACCCACCGCGCCACGAGCCATTCCGGATGCGACGTCTCGAGCGCCAGGCGACGGACAGGGTCCGCTCCGGCGGGAAGGAGAACGGCGCCCGGTCGCGTCTCCTTTTCGGCCACCCGCCGGAGGACCGCGTTCACGAGGCCCGCGGCCTTCGGCGCGAAGGCCTGCGCGGCCGCGACGGTCTCGCCGACCGCCGCGTGCGCGGGAATGCGATCCATCAGGAGCAGCTGGGCGGCGCCCAGCCGGAGAGCCGCGAGCACCGGCGCGTCGAGCGATTCGGGCGCCTGCCGAAGATGGCGGGCGAGGACGTGGTCGAGCCGAAGCGCGCCCCGAAGCGTCTTCTTCACGAGCGCCCGCAGGAGGTCGCGGTCGCGCGGTGGAAGATCGCGGCCGCGCGCGTCGACGAGCGGAGCCGCGTGCGCGCCGTCCCGGGCCACGCGCACGAGCACCCCGAGCGCCAGCTCCCGAACGGAGCGCGACTCGGCCATCAGCCCCAGCGCTCGCCGGAGAGAACGCGCTCGCCGCGGACGAATTCGGCAGCGGGCAGCGCGCGGCGGCCTTCGACCTGCAGCGTGCCAATCGAAAGGGCCCCTTCGCCGCATGCGACGACGAGTCGCGTCCCCGCCTCGAGGATCGTCCCCGGAGAAGATTTTTCTGCTCCGGAGCGCGTCCACCCGCCTTCCTCTTCGAGGGACACGTGGAACAGCTTCACGCGTGTATTTCTTCGAATGGTGAAGAGACCAGGCCACGGGGTGAAGGCTCGGCTGCGACGCGCCAGCTCGATCGCCGGGCGCGTCCAGTCGACGCGCGCGTCCTCGCGGGTGATCTTCGGGCAGGAAGTCGCAAGAGAAGAATTCTGAGGAAGAGGGTTCCTCCCCTCTTCACCTTCTAAGAAATACAGCGTTTCAACCAGCGAGGCCGCACCCATCTGCGCGAGCCGCGCGCCCAGACCTTCAGCAGATTCTTCTTCCGCGATCCTCGTTTCCCGCATCGTGTAGACGGGCCCGGTGTCCATCCCCGCGTCCATCTTCATGATCGAAATCCCCGTGGCGGCGTCCCCCGCGAGAATCGCGGCCTGCACCGGCGAAGCCCCCCGCCAGCGTGGGAGAAGGCTTCCGTGTACGTTCACGCAGCCCAGGCGCGGCAGATCCAGGACGCGCTGCGCGAGGATCTTCCCGTACGCGACGACGACGAACACGTCCGCACAAGCGGCCGAAAGGCGCGCGACCGCCGCGTCGTCCTTCAGCGTGGGCGGCTGGAAGACTTGAATCCCCAGCGACTTCGCCCGGACGGCGACGGGCGGATCCGTCACTTCTCCCTTTCGCCCGACGGGCTTGCCGGGCTGCGAAACGACGAGGGCGAGGGTGTGGCCGGCATCACGGAGAGACTCCAGGCTCGGGAGCGCGAATGAGGGTGATCCGAAAAAAACGACTTGCACGACGACAGTGTATCGACACGAAACCCTGTTTTCCCTCTAGAATGCGCGCATCCCGACTGGGGAGTGAATTGAAGAAAGGACGGAATCAAATGGCTGGAATGACGAAATCACAAATCGCGGAGCATCTCGCGGAGAAGTCGGGCCTCACCAAGAAGGCTTCGGCGGCGTTTCTCGAGGAGCTCGCCTCTCTCGCCTACAAGCAGGCGAAGAACACGTTCACGCTGCCCGGCCTCGGCAAGCTCGTGCTCGTGAACCGCAAGGCGCGCATGGGCCGCAACCCCGCGACCGGCGAAGCGATCAAGATCGCGGCGAAGCGCGTCGTGAAGTTCCGCGTCGCGAAAGCGGCGAAGGACGCGATCCTCGGCGGAAAGAAATAGCGCAGAGGAGTTTGCCCGCGGCCTCTGGCCGCGGGCATCCCGTTCTCTCAGGACCTTCTGTTCCGGTCGATCTCTTCGAAGTAGTCCGTCGGGACGAGGATCTCGCGGCTCTTGCTCCCGCCCGCGGGCGGTCCCACGATCCCGTCGCGCTGCATCATGTCGATGAGCTTGCCGGCGCGGGAGAACCCAATTTCGAGACGGCGCTGCAGGAACGAAATGGACGCCATGCGTTCGCGCACCACCAGCCGCGCCGCCGAATCGAACATGGGATCGGCGTCGTCGGAGTCGGAACGCAGCCCGCTGGCCGCGGCCTGGGCTTCGCGGTCCACCGTCACGGTCTCGTCGTAAATCGGCTTGCCCTGCTTCTTCAGGAAGCGGCAGATCTCCCGTGTCTCCTCGCCGCTGATGAAGCCGCCGTGCACCCGCATGAGGTACGACGTTCCCGCCGCGAGGTAGAGCATGTCGCCCTGCCCGAGGAGTGACTCGGCGCCCATGGAATCGAGGATGGTCCGCGAGTCGATTTTCGTCCGCGTCGTGTAGGCGACCCGGCACGGGAGGTTCGCCTTGATCGTGCCCGTGATGACGTCCACCGACGGCCGCTGTGTGGCGAGAATGAGGTGCACGCCGACAGCGCGCGCCTTTTGCGCGAGCCGGGCGACGGACTCCTCGATCTCGCGGGGCGCCGTCATCATGAGGTCCGCCAGCTCGTCGATCACGATGACGATGTACGGCATCGGCGCGATGACGCCGTTCTCGTCCGCCTTCAGCCGGTCCCCGATCTTCTCGCGGACCTCGGCGAGCGAACGCGGGTCGCGAATCGCCGCGTTGTACTGCTCGATGTTGCGGACGCCGGGCCACTCCGAGAGAAGCTTGTAGCGGCCCTCCATCTCGTCCACGGACCACTTGAGAGCGTTCGCGGCCTTCTTCGGGTCCGTGATGACGGGCACGAGAAGGTGCGGGAGGTCGTCGTAGTCCTTGAAGTCGTTCATCTTCGGGTCGACGAAGATGAACTTGACCTCGTCCGGGCGGGCCTTGAAGAGGATGGACGTGATCATGCCGGTCACGCCCACGCTCTTGCCCGCGCCCGTCTGGCCCGCGACGAGGAGGTGCGGCATGCGCGCGAGATCCGCCACGATGGGCTCGCCCTGGACGTCGATCCCGAGCGCGATCGTGAGCAGCGAGGGCGAGCGCCGGAACTTCTCGCTCTCGATCACCTCGCGAAGCGCGATGAGGTCGCGGTTGCGGTTCGGAACTTCGATCCCGACCGCGGCCCGGCCCGCCATCCGCTCGATGCGCACCTTTTCAGCCGCGAGCGCCAGCGCGAGGTCGTTCTCGAGGGACGTGACCTGCGAAACCTTGACGCCCTGCGACGGCTTGAATTCGTACGTCGTGACGACCGGTCCCGGCGTGTAGGCGTCCACCGTGCCCTCGACGCCGAACTCGAGGCACTTGGACGCGATGAGCTCCATCGTCTGCCGGAACTCCTCGCGGTCGCTCTCGCGGTCCCTCTTCGGGGCGGCGCGCAGCAGCTTGACCGGCGGGAACACCCAGCCCGACGCGTCGCGTTGCGCGGGGAAAGGCAGGATGCGCTGCGGCGTTTCGGCTTTCTTCTCGAGGCGGGCGGGGCGCGCAATGGGCCGCGACGTCTCGACGTCGGCGCCGCCCGTCTTCTGGATCGAGAACCGGCCCGCGCCGGCCCGCTCCTTGACGCGGAGCGTGGCTACCGACGGGATGTAGACGACATCGCCCTCGGGCTGCTCCGCCGCCTTCTCGGGCGCGGGTCGCGCCGCGTCCTCCTTGGCGCGCTCGAGGTGCTTCTTGACGACGTCCCGCCGCTGCCTCTCCTTGGCCGCCTGTTCGCGCGTCCGGCGGCGCTCCAGGACGAAGCCCCGCCACCAGCCCGAAAAGCGCAGGGTCAGGCCCGAGAGGCCGTCCCCGAGCGAAAGCGAGGTCGAGAGCAGGAGACCGATCAGGAGGCCGGCGGTCAGGAGGATCGCCGCGCCGGGCGGGTTGAGAGCCGAGACGGCGAGCGAACCGATGAGGTCTCCCACGAAACCGCCGGCGTCGAGACCGCCGCCGAACAGGCGGGGGCGCCCGAAGGCGAGGTGCGCAAGGGGGCTGAGCGTGAGGACGACGACGAGGACGCCGAAGGTCTTCGTGCCCCACGCGCCCACGGTCCGCGACAGGAAGCGCCGCCATCCGACGACGAGGAGCACGAACGGCGCGACGCACGCGGCCAGGCCGAAGAACTGGAGGCTCCCGTCCGCGAAGGAAGCTCCGAGGCGGCCCGCCCAATTGCGCGGCCTGAGCCCCTGGTCGTTGACGGCGGAAAAGAGCGAAGGATCGTTCGGTTGGTACGACGCCAGAGCCGCGAGGAGCAGGAGCCCCAGGGCGACGAGAACGATGCCGAGGAATTCGTCGCGGCGACGCGCGAGCGCGGACGGAGGCGCGTTGGATTTGGAGGCCTGGCCGGCGGCCGCGGCTGCCACTAGGGAACGACCTTCAGGCCGCCGGCGGCGCCGCTCGAAAGCGCATTCCCGAAGACGATGAGGAGCACGCCCAATACCGCGCAGTAGACGACGAACGCATTGAGGCGCATCGACACGACCAATTTCAGGAGAACTCCGACAGCGAAGTACCCGACGACCGCCGCGACGACCATCCCGGCGACATACGCCGGCAGGGCGCCCCCCTCGAAAACGGGACCCGTGCGGTGGCGGTACGCGTGGAGGTTCTCGACGGCCGCTGCCGCCAGGATCGTCGGAATGGAAAGAAGGAACGAGAACTCGGCCGCCGCCCGGCGCGAGAGGCCGCAAAAAAGGCCAACCGAGATCGTATTGCCCGAGCGCGAAAAGCCGTGCAGCACCGCCGAGACCGACTGGCAGGCGCCGATGAGAGCCGCATCGCGGGGGCGCATTTCCTCGAGCGAGCGTCCGCCCTCTCCGCGCGCATCCCCCACGCGCTGCGCGACCAGGAGGAGCACGGACGTTCCGACGAGCGCGAACCCCATCCTGCGGAAATTCGTCATGCCCTCGATCGCGAACTGCTTCAGGGGAAGCGTCACGGCGCCCGTCAGGGCCACCGCGAGCACGAGCAGCGAGACGAGCTTCCACGCCTGCCGCCGCTGGACCGGGTCGGCCGAGACGATGCCGCGAAAGGTCTCGCCTATCCGCGACCGGAAGTAGACGACGACGGCGAAGAGCGTCCCGACGTGCAGAAGGACGTCGAAGAGGATTCCGGGCTGCGTGAAGCCGGGGAGAAAGCGCTGCGCGAGCGCCAGATGCGCCGTCGAGGAGACGGGCAGGAACTCCGTCAGACCCTGCACGATGCCGAGCAGGACGGCCTGACCGAGGGTCACCGACATCGAGGAATTGTAACAGGCGAGAAACGAATTCCGGGCTATTTGCCGGGCGCACCGAGCCGCGGCGCGAGCGCGCGGAACACGTCCAGAGAGAGCGTCTCGGCCCGCGTCGTCGGCGGCAGGCCCGTCTCCGCCACGGCGCGGGCGGCGCGCTCGCGTCCCCAGAGGGGTGTCAGCGCATTCACGAGCGTCTTCCGCCGCGACGTGAATCCGGCCGACGCCACGCGGAGCGCCTCGTCCGCGCCGGCCGCGGCGGCATGCGGCACGAGCTCGAGGACCGACGATTTCACCTTCGGCGGCGGCGAGAAATCGCCGCGCGAGACGTCGAAGAGGCGCCGCGCGGCCGCGTGCGCGCCGACGTCGAGCGTCAGGAAACCGTATGCGTCCCCGCCGGGCGGCGCGACGATGCGGTCCGCGACTTCCTTCTGGATCATGACGACGAGGCGCGAGAAGAGATCCGGCCGGCGCACGAAGGCGCGCAGCATCGGTGTCGCGCTCTCGTACGGGAGGTTGCCGAGGAACGGCACGGGCGGCGCCGATCCGATCCGTGACAGCGACTCGGCCACGTCGGCATGGAGCGCGTCCGCCGTCTCGACGAAAAGAGCCCGCTCCGCGAGCTCCAAGGAGAGGCGTGCCGCGAGCACGGGATCGATCTCGAACGCCAGGATGCGGACGCCCCGGTCGAGGAGCGGCCGGGTGAGCGCGCCGCGCCCCGGGCCCACCTCGAGGACGGTCTCCCCCTCCCACGCTCCGAGACCATCGAGAATTTTTTCGATGGTGGCCGTGTTTACGAGAAAGTGCTGACCCCAGCGAGCCCGTGAGGATCTCGCGCTTGACGCTCTCACGGGCAGCACCCTACCATCGCAAGGCCGCCCAGAAAGGAACCCCCACATGTCCGCTAACGTCCTCGAGCTGAACGAAGGTTCGTTCGAATCCACCGTCCTCAAGAGCACGAAACCCGTCCTCGTGGACTTCTGGGCCGTCTGGTGCGGCCCCTGCCGGCAGGTGGGCCCGATCGTCGAGTCGCTCGCCGCCAAATGGGGCGACAAAGTCACGGTCGCGAAGCTGAACGTCGACGACGTGCCGTCCGTGGCGGAACGCTACGGGATCATGTCCATCCCGACCCTCATGCTCTTCAAGGGCGGGCAGATCGTCGAGCGCGTGGTCGGCGTTTCGCCTCAGGCCTCGCTCGAGAAGAAGTTCGAGCCGCACCTGAACTAGTCTTTTCTGTCCTCCGGGCCCGGAAGAATCTTCCGCGCGACGGGGCCCTCCGGACCGTCCTCGTAGAGGATCCTGAGGCGGGCCCCGCGCCTGGGGGCCGCCGTGATCTCCGTTCTCCCGTCGATGTGAAAGGCTCGGCCGGGCTGGCCGACTTCCGACAGGACCACGTAGGCGCCAGGTTCGTACCGGAGGCACGCGCCCGCCGCGCGCAGGAACGGCACCGGCGTCGGCGTGGCGGTCGGTGCCGGCGTCGCCGTCGGCACGGGAGTCTTCTTCTTCTTCTTCTTCGCGGCGCCCGAGGCGGGAGCCGCCAGCAGAAAGCCGGCCAGGACGAGACAGACGATGCGCGCGGAGGGAAGAGCCATCGGTCTCCCAGCATAATCCCCGGCATCCCCCTTGCTGTAATCGACTTGGGGCCATTCTCCGATGCCGATTCGGCGTCGAAATGGGGCCTTGGAAGGGACACGATGACGACGACCACCACGCCCGCCTCCGCCATCCCCGGCCTCGATCCTGCTGCCCTCACCGAGAGAATCCGCGAAAAATCGCTGCTCGTCGGCGCCCTCCTGACGGAAATTCGGAAGGTCATCGTCGGCCAGGGCAGCCTGATCGACCGCCTGACGATCGGCCTTCTCGCGGACGGCCACCTGCTTCTGGAAGGCGTCCCCGGCCTCGCCAAGACGCTGGCCGTCCGGACGCTGGCGCGCGGCCTCGACGCGTCGTTCTCCCGCATCCAGTTCACGCCGGACCTCCTGCCGGCCGACCTCATCGGCACGCTCGTCTTCAATCCGAAGACGCAGGAATTCGTCGCGCGGCGCGGCCCCGTGTTCGCGAACCTCGTCCTCGCCGACGAGATCAACCGCGCGCCGGCCAAGGTGCAATCCGCGCTTCTCGAGGCTATGCAGGAGAGGCAGGTCACGGTCGGCGACACGACGACGCCCCTGCCGGACCCGTTCCTCGTCCTCGCGACGCAGAACCCCATCGAGCAGGAGGGCACGTACCCGCTGCCCGAAGCCCAGGTCGACCGCTTCCTGATGAAGCTGACGGTCGGCTACCCCACGAAGGCCGAGGAGCGCCTGATCCTCGACCGGATGGGCGACACGACCGAGGCCGTGGCGTCGGCCTCCGTGCGGCCCGTGCTCACGCCGGAAATGATCCGCGACCTCCGCGTCCTCGTGCGCGGCATCTATGCCGACGAGCGCATCAAGGGTTACCTCGTGGAGCTCGTGGCCGCGACGCGCGACCCGAAGGCCTACGGCCTCTCGGATCTCGCGGACTTCGTGTCGTACGGCGCCTCGCCGCGCGCCACGCTCGCCCTGCTCGCGACCGCGCGCGCCCGAGCCTTCCTGGCCGGAAGAGGCTACGTCGTGCCGGAGGACGTCAAGGACATGGCGCCCGACGTGCTGCGCCACCGCGTCCTTCTCTCGTACGAGGCCGAGGCCGAGAACGTGACGAGCGACCAGGTCGTCAAGAGGATTCTCGAGCGCGTCGAAGTGCCCTGACGCCGTGTTGCCCCGCGAGATCGTCCGCAAGCTCCATCGCATCCGCATCCGGACGAACCGGCTCGTGGATGCGGGTGTGGGCGGCGAATACCACTCGGTCTTCCGGGGCCGCGGAATGGAGTTCTCGGAGGTGCGCGAGTACGTGCCCGGAGACGACGTCCGGACGATCGACTGGAACGTGACGGCGCGGACCGGCGTCCCGCACGTGAAGAAGTTCACCGAGGAGCGGGACCTCACGGTGCTTCTGCTTCTCGACCTCTCGGCTTCGCAGGGGTTCGGTTCGCAGTACCTCACGAAGCGCGAGCTCATGGCCGAGCTCGCGGCGCTTCTCTCGTTCGCCGCCGTCAAAAACCACGACCGCGTCGGCGCGCTTCTCTTCACGGACCGGCTCGAGCGCTATCACCCGCCACGCAAAGGCGTCGACCACGCGCTCGCGATCACGCGGGACGCGCTCTCGCTAGCGCCCGCGGGCCGCGGGACCGACCTCAGGCTCGCGCTCCGGAGCGCGGCGTCTCTCCTCAAGCAGCGCGCGGTCGTCTTCGTCGTGTCGGACTTCCTCGCCGCCGGATACGAGAAGGCGCTCAAGACACTGAACAAGCGCCACGATGTCGTCGCGATCCCGATCAGCGACCCCCGCGAGCAGGTCCTGCCTCCCGCGGGCCTCGTGCGCCTGCGCGATGCCGAGACGGGCGCCACGGGCGTCTTCGA
>JARXKK010000068.1 GCA_030278895.1 Acidobacteriota bacterium | reverse complement strand
GCCTCGGCCGGCGCTCCCTCCGAATCCGTCCCACCGTCCGTGCCGACAGCTTCCATCCCGCGTGCGCCAGCGTCCGGGCGATCAGGTCGTTTCCTCCGAATCCGGCAAGCTCCATCGCCTTCACGACCGCCCGTACGACGTCGGAGAACCGGCGGACCGGAGGATTCGGTTTGACGAGCGAACGTGCCTCCTCGGCGCCCACGCTCATCGCTTCCGCCTCCCATCTTGCGATCGTCTCCATCGATACCCGAAACATCTCCGCCGTTTCGCGCTGCGAAAGGCCGAGGAAGGTCCTGATGCGCAGGATCCTGTCGCGCTGCGAAGGCTCGTAATGCGGGCGATGGCGATCGGGCACCTTGTCCCAGCGCTCACCAAGGATCGCGGCCGCCTCGCGCATCATCCGAAGCAGCAAAGCCTGCTCCTGTGCTTTCGCAAACATTTGAGCCGCCGTCACGCCCGACTCGCGCAACCTCCCGAGCGCCGAGCCGAGGGAAAGGCCAAGAAGGTGCGTGGCGCGAAGGAGAGCCGGCAGGGCAGCCGGCTCGAGACGCCGGCCGGCGGCAACGCCAGAACCGCCGCCTCGCGGCGGGCGAGAAGTGCACATGGGAGGCTCCGTTGCTCGAGATTGCCCGTCTTCGGCGCTGGAGGGAAGACGCTTCCTCCGCTTGAAGCCTTCGCCAGGCCGAGGGATAGAATGCTCGTTATCTCCACGGACGATATCCTCGCCGCCGTACTCGCTCTCGACCCCAAGAAGAGAGCCGAGGTCGCCCACCGGATCATCATTAGCCTCGACGAAGAGGGTGGTGACGAGCTCGACGAGGCCCAGTGGGAGGTCGCGTGGGTCGAGGAGGCCGAGCGCCGTCTCGCCGAGATGCGGAGCGGAAAGGTCAAAGGCATTCCCGGCGAGCAGGTTTTCGCGCGTGCCAGAGCCCGCCTCAAATCGTAACTACGAGTTTCATCCCGAGGCCGAGGATGAATTCTTCGCCGAGCTTGATCGGCTCGACGCGATGGATCCGCCCGTAGCGGCCGACTTCAGCGCGGAAGTCTTCGCGGGCGTGCACCTGCTCCTGGAGTACCCGGAGGCCGGTCCGGCGGCGGGAAAGACCGACGGGGATGGGCCCTTCATCGAAACGAGGGAATACCTCTCTTCGACGGCCGGGGACCCCTGCCCCGCCTTGATTCCCGCGCCTCCTTCGCCCAGACTTCCTTTGCCGTGACCGACGAGAAAGAGCCCTTCGACGAGACCGTGGCGCCGCGCAGCCGGCGGCGGTGTTTCTTCTGCGACGTGGACAAGTCCGACGAGTGGAGCTTCGTCGCTTCGCTGAACAGGTTCGTCTGCAAGAAGTGCCACGACCGGATCAACGAAAAGGCTCCGCCGAAAGCGGAGGCCAACGGCGGCTCCTAGGGCTCCTAGGGCATCCTGATCAGGGCACTTCGACTGTCGTCTGGGATAATGAGTCTCCGGAGGTCCTCACTCTGCTCGATCCCGCTGCGTATCGCGAGCTCCGTCGAAGTCCGCGCGTGGCGCTGCGGATCCCGATCGCGCTGCGCTGGGAGGGCGAGAGGTTCAGCGGATCGACACTGATCGTGAACAGCCAAGGCGCGCTTCTGTACGCGCAGCGGAACGTCACGGTGGGAGACGTCTTCGAGCTCGAGAACGTGCGCACGCGCGTGCACTGCCACTGCCGGGTCGTGTGGCAGGCGGGGCTCGATCAGTCCGGCTTCTTCAAGCTGGGGGTCGAGATGCTGGAGTCGAATCCGCAGGTGTGGGGTTCGGACTACTCGATGGCTGTGGCCCAGGCGCCGGCTCGTCCGCCAGGCTCTTCAGGCTGAGTCCGCCGGCCGCGAGGAACGCGAGGCCGATGAGCGTGATCGGCACGAACGAGAGCGCGTGCGAGACGAGCGCGAAGGCCGCCGCCGTGTTCTTCGAAACGCCGTAGAACCCGACCAGGGAGTACGCGACCGCCGCGTGATAGCCGCCCACGCCGCCCGGTGTGGGGATGGCGAGGCCGAGGACCGCCCACGTGATCACGAAGAACGTGACGGGGAACGGAAAGTCGAGGTCGAACGCACGCAGCGTGCACCAGACCTGGAAGGAGATGAGCATCCAGAGGAAAAGAGATGCCGCCGCGACGACGAGGACGTCGCGCACGGTGCCGAGTGCGCCGAGGCCGTCGAGGAACGAATGGAGGATCGACTCGATCTTCGCGCCGATCCGGTCGGGGAGGGGCCGCAGGAACGGCCGCACGAGGCTGTCGACGCGCGCGGGCTTCGCCGCGAGAAAGCCGAGGAACGCCAGGCCGACGATCGTTCCGGCTCCGAGGAGGAAGGCCGACCGGCGCAGAAGCTCGAAGCGCCCGGCTTCCTCGCCGCCCATCCCCGTTGGCGCCCAGCCGACCGCGTAGGCGACGAAGAGCGCGATGACCGTCACGAGGTCGATGAGGCGCTCGAGGGCGATCGAGGCGAAGCACGGGGCGAGGGGAAGCCCGGCGCTTCTCGCGAGGGCGACGGGGCGCACGATCTCGCCGGCGCGCGCGGGAAGGAGCGTCGAGGCGGCAAAGCCGATGGCCGTCGCCGAGTTGAGCTGGAAAGGCGAAGGGCGCCCCGCCTTCTTCAGGAGCAAGCCCCAGCGCCACGAGCGCAGGGGCGGCGTGCTGATGAGGCCGGCGAGGGTGGCGACGACGAGCCACGGCACGTGGGCGGCGGCGATCGCCCGGCCCACGGCCGCGAAATCGAGGGTTCTGAGGAACAGGACGAGAAGAAGCCCGGCGAGCCCGAGCGAGATCGCGACGCGAAGAGTCCTCTTCCGGTGCGGCACGCGTCGATGGTAGCCCACGGTTGGAGTAGATTCGGAGGGTGCGTGCCGTCCCGGTGTATTTCGACCCCGTCATGCTGCGGCACGACACGGGCCCCTATCACCCCGAGACCGCTCACCGGCTCGAGGTCGTCGTCGAGACGCTGCGTCAGGACGGCCGCCGCATCGAGGCGCCGGAGGCTCCCGAAAGAACGCTGAGGGCGGTCGAAAGGGTTCACGACGCGGGTTACGTGAAGAGGTTGGCGGACGTGTGCGCGAGCGCGCCGACGGGCGCCACGGGGCCGTTCTCGCTCTTCGACTGTCCCGACAACCCGATCTCGGCCGCCACGTTCGAGGCGTCGCTGCGCGCCGTGTCGCTGACGCTCGCGGCGACCGACGCGGTCGTCGAGGGGCGCGCGCGCTCGGTCTTCGTGGCGGCGCGGCCGCCGGGCCATCACGCGCTCCAGTCGAGCGCCATGGGCTTCTGCTTCCTGAACACGATCGCGATCGCCGCTAAGGACCTCATCGAGCACCACGGCGTGGCGCGCGTCCTCGTGGCGGACTTCGACGTGCACCACGGCAACGGCACGCAGGATCTGTTCTGGGAGGACGGGCGCGTGGCCTATCTCTCGGTGCACCGGTATCCGTTCTATCCGGGCACCGGCGCGGCCGACGAAGAGGGGAGCGGCCGCGGCCGGGGCACGACGAAAAACATTCCGCTGCCCCAGGGAGCGGGGGACGCGGCGTACGCGGGCGGCTTTTCGTCGGCGCTGGAGCGGCTCTCCGAGCGATTCCGCCCCGAAGTCGTCCTCGTGAGCGCGGGTTTCGACGCCCACGGCCTCGATCCGATCGGCGGCATGCGGGTCACGACGGAGGGCTTCGCGTGGATGACGCGCGCCCTCGAGGACGTGGCGGATGCCTTCGCGGGAGGGCGCGTCGTGTCGCTGCTCGAGGGCGGCTATCACCCCGAGGCGACGGCCGCCGCCGCGGTGGAGCACGTGCGCGTCCTCGCGCGGACTGACGGCCTCATTTGAACCATAACCCCCTATTTGACAGAGTCTTTCGCGGGGGATAAACTCTACCTGCGTCAATCTCTCTATTCGTTGGTCTAAGACCTCGGCGTATCTCTGGAATCTCTCGATGCACGGAGGCTCGTGATGAAGCGGAAGGCCCTCATCCTCCCAGTGATCGCCGCGGGCGCGGCCCTGCTCGGCGCACCGTCCGCGCTGGCGAGGCGCGTGGAGCGCGTGGACTCTCTGGCACTGGCCTGTCAATCGCAAATGCTGGGAGCCATTGACGTTCCGGTCGACGGCGCCACCGTTTCCGGCTACGTGCAAGTGATCGGCTTCGCCCTGGACGGCAGCCTGTTGTCCAACATCGATGTCTTCGTGGACGGCACCGACGAAGCGAATCGCGTCACCGCGGCCGGCGGCGCGAACATCAACCTTCCGCGTCCGGACGTCCTCCAGTTCTTCCCGCAGTACGGCGGGACGGCCGGCAAGAACCCGGGCTATCAGGCCTCTTTCAAGGCCTCTCTCTTCTCGAACGGCTCTCACACGGTTTACGTGCGCGCGACCGACGTGAACGGCTGCTCGTACTTCCTGACGCCCCGGGCCATCAAGGTCGACAATGCCCGGAATCAGCCGCCCTTCGGAGCCGTCAGCCTCCCGTTTCCCGACAGCGGCGTCAGCGCGAACGGCGTCCTCAAGGTGGCGGGCTGGGCTCTCGACGACCGCAAGGTCGACCACGTCGACGTCTACGTCGACGGGCTGATCGAGCGCCAGGCCGTGACCGGAATCTACCGCGCCGACGTCGCCGCGGAATATCCCGACAACCCGCAGGCGATGGTCTCGGGCTTCGTCCTGAACATCGACTCGTCGCGCTACGCGAACGGCGTCCACACGGTCACCGTCAAGGCCGTCGACGATCAGGGCCAGCAGGGACTGCTCGGCTCGCGCCGGGTGCAGATCTTCAACAACGCCCCTGATCTCGCGCCGTTCGGCGAGGTGGAGTTCCCGCTCCTGAACGCCTCGTGGTTCGGGAACTGCTTCCCCGTTCCGCCGGGCGGGCCGTCCGGGAGCACCGACATCATCGACCCGCGCTACCTCATGTTCGTGAGCGGCTGGGCGATGGACACCTCCGTCGCGCTGGAGCGCGGCGGCGTCGCGCACGTCTCCGTGGAGATGGACGGTGTCGTCCTCAAGGACTCGCGGATCAACTGTCATCGCGAGTTCCTCCTCTCGAACGCGCTCATCGACTGCTACGGCTACTACCGGCCCGACATCGAGGTCCTGTACCCCGGCTTCCAGCAGGCGCCGAACGTCGGCTTCCAGTTCTTCATCGACGTGGGCTACCTCATCACGCAGCGGGGCTTCAAGGAAGGCGCCCACATGCTCCAGATCAAGGCGCTCGACAAGGAGGATTCCTCGTCCCTCCTGAAGGAAGTGCCGATCGTCATGGAGTGCGCCACCGGCAACCTCGACCCGCCGCCGATCGGCTCGATCGACGCTCCGACGAACTACAAGTTCATCGGGGGCGTGTTCCCGGTCGTCGGCTGGGCGCTCGACCTCGACCTGGTGGCGAAGGTGCGCATTCTCATCGACGGTGTCCCTCAGATCGACGCCGTGCGCGGCGTGGACTACGCCGACTACGGCTACGCGAGCCCGGACATCGCGACGCAATACCCGAACTACCCGCAGCGGAACACGGCCCGTTTCCGCTTCTTCCTCGACACGACGCAGATCTCGAACAGCGAGCACGACCTCCTCATCGAGGTCACGGACACGCGGGCGAACGTGCGGTCCGCCGGGACGCGGCGCTTCATCGTGGACAACAACACGCTGGTTCGCTGAAGATCTCCTAGAACGAAAGAGAACCAGGGCCCGGCAAACGCCGGGCCCTTTTGCTTTATCCTCTCCGTCCCCATGCAGCCTGCCCAGAAGAAGTTCCTGATCCGCTTCGTAATCGCGCTGGGCGTGTTCTACCTGCTCGTCGCGATCCAGCCCGTGAACGACCGGGTCGTGGTGCCCTTCACGGGGCTTCTCGTGCGTATCTCGACCGCGCTCCTCGCGGCGATCGGCGAGAATGCGCAGTCCGCCGGCACGGTCATCCAGTCGCCCGCGTTCGCGGTGGACGTGAAGAACGGGTGCAACGGCATCGAGGCGGCGCTCCTCCTCGTGTCGGCGATGCTGGCGTTTCCCGCGACAGGGAAGCAGCGCGCGCTTGGCATCGCGGGCGGGCTCGCGGTAATCCAGGCCGTCAACCTGTTCCGCATCGTGTCGCTCTTCTGGCTCGGCGTGCACCACCGGAACGTCTTCGAGCTGTTTCACGCCGCGATCTGGCAGACGGCCCTCATCCTGCTGGCCGTCGGAATTTTCCTCGCGTGGAGCCGGTTCGCGGGCGGCGGAGGCCCGGTTGAAGCTCGCGCTTAGGGTCCTTCTCGGATTCGCCGCCGGCCTCGCGCTCTGGTGGGCGGCGACGCCGGCCTACAACCGCCTCCTCGCGGGCGTGGCGGAAGGGGCGATCCGGGTCTTCGAGCGCCCGCACGCGACACGGCTCTACGCCGAGGATCGCCGCCTCGTGATCGACCGCGCGGATTTCCCGTCCACGTCGGACCGGCCGTCCCTGCCCGCCGACGACCTGACGTTCGACGTGATCCTGTTCCTCGCGCTCGCGGCCACCACACGCGGCCTCTCGAAGGACCGTGCCATGCGCGGCATCGCTGTCTCGTTCGGCGCCCTCTTCGTGCTGCACGTCCTCGCGGTCGTCGCGAACGTGGAGGCTCTCTATGCGACGCGCCTCGGCGCGTGGAGCGCGGCGAACTACGGCCCGGTCAGCCGGAACATCTGGGCCACCGCCATGCACTTCTGGAGGTTCGCGGGCTGCTACGCGGCAGCTTTCCTCCTGTGGTGGTTCCTCGTGCGGGAGGCGGCCCCGGACGCTCCTACGGTTTCACGGGCCTCTTCAGGTCGGAGTTCTTCGCGATCTGCATCTCGTGGTGGGCCTGCGCGAGCTTCTCGGCCTCGGGGAAAAGGGTGAGCGCCTTCTTGAGCTGGACATCGCCTTCCTGATTCACGCGGTAACCGGCTTCCCGGCCGTGTGAGGCCGTCGTGAGCTCTTCCCGGATCGCCCGGTCGAGGATCGCGGGATCGGCCTCGGCTTCGTAGGACGTCTTCGTCTTCGTCTCGAGTCCGAGATTGGGCTTGGCGTCGACGAACGTATAGAACTCGTCGCGCACGGCGGGCGTCATCTGGAAGTCGCGGGCGACGTCGCCGTGCTTCGCGCGGTAGTCGACGGCGAACTCGAAGAAGAGCCCGCGCGCGTACATGGTGGCCGCGAAACGCGAGAGGTTCGGCGACTTCACGAAGACGTCGGGTGTGATGCCGCCGCCGCCGAACACGGTGCGGCCGGCATCCGTCCGGAAGGCTTCCTTTTTCTGCGAGGACGCCGCGTCGCGGGCGGGGCCCGTTTCCTCGCTGTCGCCGCCCTCTTCGTCCTCGGGCGAGAGGTATTCGAGCACGTCCTTGTAGTCGCGCTGGATGCAGCGGCCGGAAGGCGTGTAGTACTTCGCCGACGTGAGCGCGAGGCCCGCGCCGTCGGAGAGGTTGTAGACGGACTGCACGAGGCCCTTGCCCCACGTCGTCTGGCCGACGATGACGGCGCGGTCGTGGTCCTGCAGCGCGCCCGCGACGATCTCGGCCGCCGAGGCCGAGCCCTTGTTCACGAGGACGACGACGGGGATGCGGGCGTGGTTGTTCTTGCCGGGCGACCCGAAGCTCTGCTCCTGTGCGCCGCCCCTGCCGCGCGTCGAGACGATCTTCTCGTTCTTTCCGAGAAAGAAGTCCGACACCGCGATGGCCTGGTCCAGGAGGCCGCCGGGGTTTCCGCGCAGGTCGAACACGAGCTTCTTCATGCCCTGCTTCTCGAGCTTGTCCCACGTCTCCTGAAGCTCGGGGGCCGACGTGTGCGTGAAGTCCTTCAGGCGGATGTAGCCGACGCTGGGCTCGAGCATGTAGGCGTACGACACGGAATTCGTCGGAATCTCCGCGCGCGTGACGGTCATCTGGAGGGGCTCATCGAGGCCGGGGCGCAAAATCGTGATGTTGACCCTCGTGCCCCTCGGGCCCTTGAGCTTTTTCACGACGGCGTCGACCGGAAGGTCGTCGATGCTCTGTCCCTCGACGCGGTCGATGATGTCGCCCGCGCGAATGCCGAGGCGGGCGGCGGGCGAGCCCTCGACGGGCGTGATGACCGTGACCTTGCCGTTGCGCTTGCTGATGATGATGCCGAGACCGTAGAACGAGCCGCGCTGCTTCTCGACCATCGAGGAGTACTCCTCGGGTTCGAGGAAGTTCGTGTGCGGGTCGAGTGTGCCGAGCATGCCGTGGATCGACGCGTAGACGAGCTTGTTCGCGGGCACGTCGTCCGCGTACCAGGCGCGCGACGTGGCGAGGATGTCGGAATATTCCTTGAAGAGCGGGCTCGTCGCGTCGGAGGCGGCGCCGAGGCGCCCGCCCGCGATCCCGCCGGCCACGGTGACCGCGAGGAGGAATACGGCGGCGACGAGAAAATGTCGCCCGGAATTACGGCTCGGAACGGGGGTATCGGTCACGTGTGGAGGCCCTCCCAGGACGCTTCAAGCGTAGCACGCGAGGGGACGCGTTCCTTGACTTCGCCGGGTGCGCGTCGGAGCATCGGCGCGCCGGAGGAGGCGTCTTAGATGGGTAATCTCGGAATGCCGGAACTGATGATGATCATGTTCCTGGCGCTTCTTCTCTTCGGTCCGAAGAAACTGCCCGAAATCGGGAAGCAGGTCGGGAAGGCCCTCGGCGAATTCAAGCGAGCGTCCAACGACCTGAAGCGCACGATCGAAGACGAGATGGAGAAGGCGAACATCACCGCCGAGCTGAAGGGAATCACCGATCCGCCGAAGCCGGATCCGAGTCCGGCGACGCCGACTCCCGTGCTTGCCGAAGGCGCCGTGGCTCAGGAAAAGGTCGCCCCGGAAAAAGCGCTCGAGGCGACGAAACCCTCGTGACGGACGACCCGGAGAAGAAGAGCCCGGAGGACGAGCTTCCGCGGATGTCGTTTCTCGAGCACCTCGAGGACCTCCGCAAGAGGCTGTTCGTTTCGGCGCTCGCGATCGCCGTCGGTTTCCTCATGTGCTGGTGGAAGGCGAAGGAGATCTTCCAGTGGCTCGAGAAGCCCGTCCTCTCGGCGCTCCCGCCCGGGACGAAGCTCGCGTACACGCAGCTCACCGAGCCCTTCATGCTCTACATCAACATCGCCCTCCTCGCGGGCGTGTTCGTGGCGAGCCCGGTGATCCTCTACCAGGTCTGGCTTTTCATCGCACCCGGCCTCTACCGCCACGAGCGAAAGTGGGTGTGGCCGTTCGTCGTCCTGTCGGTGCTCTTCTTCGTGGGTGGCGGGTACTTCGGCTACGCCGTGGGCTTCCCGATGGTGGCGAAGTTTCTCGTCGCGACGGGCGAGGACTTCATGCCCGTCCTCAAGATCGACGACTACCTCGACATCACGTCGAAGCTGCTCCTCGGCATGGGGCTCGTGTTCGAGACGCCGATTCTCATCTTCTTCCTCGCGCGCATGGGCGTCGTGACGGAGAAATGGCTTCTCGCGAAGTTCCGCTACGCCGTGCTCATCATCTTCATCATCGCGGCCCTCATCACGCCGACGCCGGACATCCCGACCCAGTGCGCGTTCGCGCTCCCGATGTGCGCGCTCTACCTGCTGGGAGTCGCGATGGCGTGGGTGTTCAAGAAGAAGGAGCCGAAGAAGGCTTAGAAGGGCCGGCCCGAAGGCGGTCGCCGAGGCGGTTCGCGCTCGCGGCGAGAGGCTTCGTCGTCCGGATGAAGTCGGTCAGCACGCTGGCGAAACGCCCGGGGTCGTCGCGATAGGGGAAGTGGCCGGCATCCGGGAAGATCTCGAGACGGCTGCCCGCGATCCGCGCGTGCGCCGCGCGCCCATGCTGCACGGGAATCAACGGATCGTCCTCGCCCCACACGATGAGAGTCGGAAGGCCTTCGGTGAGATAGAGGCGCTCGTTCGCGCTCACGCGCTGGCCGGAGAGGTCCATGACGCCGCGAACGGTCTGGATGAACGCCCGGCGGGCGGCGGGCTCCTCGAGCGAGACGAAGCTGCGCCAGGTTTCGTCGAGGTCCGGGCCCGCGCGGATCCCGAGGCGCGTCATGCCGCGGATGAGGGCGCCGACGCCGCGGCTGGTCGCCGTGCTGAGCCACGGGAGGACGAGCTCGGCCCCCGGCAGCGCGGCCGCACGGAGCAACGGATGCACCGCGCGTCCGAGCCCCCCGCTGTCGACGAGGACGAGGCGCTCGCAACGCTCCAGGAACTGGTAGGCGAACTGCATCGCGATGCCGCCCCCCAGCGAATGTCCGACGAGAGTCGCCCGGTTTTCCCCGAGCGCTTCGAGGAGATCGCGCACCGCGTTCGCGTAAGCCGCGAGGGAGTAGTCGCCGTGCGGCTTCGCGGATTCGCCGTGGCCGAGAAGATCCGGTGCCAGGACGTCGTAGTTTTCGGCGAGCCGAGGGATGACCGCGTCCCACGTGGAGGACGTGCCCGCGATCCCGTGCAGCAGGACGACGAGGGGCCCGCGCCCCGCCCTCTGGTAGCCATAGCGCTCCCCGTGCAGGAGGACCGAAGAAGATCGGGGTGTCTTCAGAGGCCCATCAAGGCGAGCTCGTTCACGAGAGCCGTGACGCGAGGATGCGTGGTCAGCTCTTCCCAGAGCCAGCCGTGCTTCTCTTTCACGTCGTCGAGCTGCGCGCGCAGGCGGGCGGCGTCCTTGTCGAGAGTCGCCGCGCGCAGGCTCTCGACGGAGGCGCGCGTCTCGGGTGTGGCCCGGTCGCCCAATTTCGCGCCGAGGTCGTCGAAAGCGGCTCTCACGCGCTCTTCGTGCGCGTCATGGGAGGCGTCGCCGGGTGTCGGGCGGGAAAGAGGTTTGGTGCGTTCGTCGTCCATGGAGACCTCCGAGGGGCCGGATTCGCGTCCAATGTAGCACCCGGCCATCGGCCGTGCGGTTCGTGCGAGACTGCCGGCCGTGCGCGAGCGGCTGACGCGGGTCTTCAAGGCGTTCACGTACCCGGATTTCCGCTTGCTGTGGGCCGGCGCATTCACGTCGAGCGTCGGCACGTGGATGCAGACGGTCGCCCAGAACTGGCTGGTCCTCACGATGACGGGCTCGGCGTCGTGGCTGGGTTTCGCCGCCTTCCTCCAGGAGACCCCGTTTCTCCTTTTCTCCCTTTTCGGCGGCGTCCTCGCCGATCGGAGGGACCGTCGGCGGATTCTGCTGCTCTCGCAAGTCGTCCAGCTGTCGTCGGCGTTCCTCCTCGCCGGCCTCATCTTCACGAATCACATCCAGGTCTGGGTCATTCTCGTGATGGCGGTCGTCGTGGGGTTTGCGCAGTCGTTCGGCGGCCCCGCGTACCAGGCTCTCGTGCCGACGCTCGTCGACAAGGAGGACCTTCCGAACGCGGTCGCCCTGAACTCGATCCAGTTCAACCTCGCCCGCGTGATCGGGCCGGTCCTCGCGGGCATCGCGTTCTACAAGCTGGGCGCGGCGGCCTGTTTCGGCCTCAACGGCCTGTCGTTCCTGGCGGTCATCGTCGCCCTCCTGCTCCTGAAGCGCGGCGCGCCGACCGGCGCCGCGAGCGGGAGCGTCATGGAAAACCTCAAGGCGGGCCTCGTCGCCGTGCGCGACGCGCGCGGGCTCCGCGGGCTCATCGGCCTCTCGTTCGTGGGGAGCTTCTGCGCGTTCCCGCTCGTCACGTTCCTGCCCGTGTTCGCGAAGGACGTCTTCGGACAGGACGCGAAGGGCTACAGCGCGCTTCTCGCTGCGTTCGGGATCGGCGCCGTGTGCGGCGCGATCGG
Organism: Acidobacteriota bacterium; assembly: GCA_030278895.1. Classification (GTDB taxonomy): domain Bacteria; phylum Acidobacteriota; class Thermoanaerobaculia; order UBA5066; family UBA5066; genus Fen-183. Next base: position 5,058 of record JARXKK010000068.1, on the reverse strand, counting down.
CACGGCCGGCTTCGGCCAGGTGAAGCGCCGCGGCGCCCTCGCCGTGTCGATGCAGATGACGTTCGGGGCGCTCGCGGTGGGGTTCGCGCTCTCGCGGGTGCCGTGGATTTCGTACGCGATTCTCTTCTTCGCGGGCGCGGCAATCGTCATCGTCTTCGCCATGTTCATGACGCTCGTCCAGCAGAACGTCGATGACGCGATGCGCGGCCGCGTCGTGAGCGTCTACTCGCTGGCGTTCCGGGGCGCGATGCCGCTCGGCAACCTCACGGCGGGCTTTCTGGCCACGCTCATGCCGGCTCCGTGGGTTCTCGTGGGAAACGGGACGCTGCTCGTCCTCGTGGGCCTCACGGTGCTGCTCCGGAACAACCCCGAGGGCGTCGCGTCGCTCTAGCGGCTCCCGCTTCGAGCGCACCTTCGGGCGCTACGAGCCCGTCCAGGCCCGCCACTCGGAGGTTTCCATCTCGAGCGTGACGGCGCGCCGGCCGCGGTTCATGTTCAGGAAGATCTTCTTCGGCACCCACACGGCGGGGACGTCGGGCCGCACCTGGGGAAGCGCCTCGAACGTGGCCCTCAGAAATGCGATGTCGATGATGCGCGGGTCGACGGTGGTCTTGACCTCGATTTCGCTCGCGATCTTCGTCAGCGGGTCGAGGTAGAGGACGGCGTCGTCCTGCACCCTCCCGAGCCCGCGGCCGTGAAGGCGGATCTTGCCCGCTCGGTCGGGGTCCGGCGGCATCAGCTGGGCCCTCTCGGCCCACGCCGCGACGCGCTCTGGCGACAGGCGTGCATAGAACTGCATGAGCGACTGGGCCTGCTCGAAGAGGGAATCCTCTTCGATACTCGACGTGGGCAAGACGAGCCGGGCGCGAGGGTCGTTCTCGGGGAAGGGCGTCGGCGCGGCCGCCTTGTCGAATTTGACGATCTTCTTCACGAGCTCGCCGCCCGGGCCGAGATGCACGTTCTCGGTGCGAGCGACGCGCAGGACGCCGTCCACCTTCATCTCCGTCCTGAGCCGCCACTGGTAAGCGGCGAGGCGTTCGCGCTCGGTCTTGAGTCCCTTTCCGAGGTCCGGCTTGGACGGCGCGGGGGCTTGCGCCCCGAGAGGGAAAGCGGTCAGAGTGGCGGCGGCGAAGAAAAGAGACCGAAGCTTCACGGAGGGAATCGTGCCACAGACCGACGCTCCGCACGACGAAATGAAGTTCGAGACGCTGGCGGTGCATGCGGGGAGGCGGCCGGAGACGGTCACAGGTTCGGTGGCGCCGCCCCTCTACCTCTCGACGACGTTCGAACGTGACGCCAACATGCTGCCGCTCGGCGGCCACACGTACATACGCGAGTCGAACCCGATGCAGTCGCTCCTCGAGGATGCGCTCTTCCCTCTCGAGGGAGGCGCCGGTGCGCTCGTCTTCGGATCCGGGATGGCGGCCGGCGTGTCGCTCCTGCAGACGCTTTCCGCGGGCGCGCACGTGGTCCTGCCGGACGACGCCTACTACGGCTGGCGCGTCGCCGCCGAGGAGTTCCTGCCGCGGTGGGGGCTCACGGCGAGCTTCTGCGCGATGGACGACCTCGCCGCCGTCCGGCGGGCGGTCACGCCCGCGACGAAACTCGTCTTCGTCGAGACGCCCTCGAACCCGCTCCTCCGGGTCTCGGACATCGCCGCGATCGCGGAGATCGCGCGCGCCGCGGGGGCGCGGACTGCCGTGGACAACACGTTCGCGACCCCCGCGCTGCAACGTCCGCTCGATCTCGGCGCCGACGTGGCGATTCACTCGGTCACGAAATACTTCGGCGGCCACAGCGACGTGCACGGCGGCGCGCTGGTCTTCAAGCACCGGGACGAGACCTTCGAGAAGGCCATGCATGTCCGTCACATCCTCGGGGCCGTTCTCGCGCCGTTCAACGCGTGGCTCGTCCTCCGAGGGCTGCGCTCCCTGGCCGTGCGCGTGGCCGCGCATAGCGCGAACGCCCTCGCGGTCGCGCGCGCTCTGGAGAAACACCCGGCGGTCGCCCGCGTGAACTACCCCGGCCTCCCGACGCACCCGGGCCACGCCATCGCCGCCCGGCAGATGTCGGGGTTCGGCGGCATGCTGTCCTTCCACGTGAAGGCGGGCCGTGAGGCGGCGATCGCGGCCGTCGGAAAGACGAGGCTCTTCGTGCGCGCGACGTCGCTCGGCGCGGTCGAGAGCCTGATCGAGCATCGGGCCACGAGCGAGGGGCCGGATTCGACGACGCCGCAGGACCTCCTGCGGGCCTCCATCGGCCTCGAGCACCCGGACGACCTGATTGCGGACCTGGATCAGGCGCTCGGTTAGGCGCGACACTCCTTCTGCATCCCCGCGGCAGCTTTTCGTTGACTTTGTTTTACTATTCCTCGCCACGAGGTCCGGAACCGTGACAGATCGCGCAGAACGCAGACGCAAAACGCAAAAGAAGAGTATCGCTCAATCTTCGCCGCCGCCGACGAACGCTGCCGCGGACGAACGCGACGAGCTGGGCAGCGGTGGGTTGTTTCCTATCGTTGGGGTCGGTGCCTCGGCCGGAGGGCTGGAGGCGTTCACTCAGCTGCTCGCGGCTCTACCGCGGCACACCGGCCTGGGGTTCGTGCTGGTGCAGCATCTCGATCCGGACCATGAAAGCGCGCTGACGGAGATTCTCTCTCGCGCCACCTCGCTTCCGGTGCGCGAGATAACGAACGATGAGCGGGTCCGAGTCGATCACGTCTATGTCATTCCCCCCGACACCGATTTGACCATCGCCGATGGCGTTTTGAAGATTCAGCGGCGTCAGCGGACGGGCGGGCCCCATCGGTCCATTGATACATTCTTTGAGTCGCTGGCGCAGGACCAACGGGAGCGTGCCGTGGGCGTGGTGCTGTCTGGCACGGCGAATGACGGCACGATGGGCCTCGAGGCTATCAAGGCAGAGGGCGGGATCACCTTTGCACAGGATGATTCGGCTAGACACGGCTCGATGCCCCACAGTGCGGTGGCGGCCGGGTGCGTGGATCTCATTCTTTCGCCGGCAGACATATCGAAGGAGCTCGTGCGAATTGCGAGCCATCCTTATGTCTCCGGGCAATTACTCACACCCGCGACAACGCCCGCGCAAGCGGATCAGGTAAATGCCGAGGCTGACGGCGATCGCGAGGAGGGGGCGGGGTCCGACAACGCCCAAAACGGCTACAAGAAGATCCTGCTGCTTCTGCGCTCCCATTCCGGCGTGGATTTCTCGCTCTACAAACCCGCCACCATCCAGCGGCGCGTCGGCCGGCGCGTGGTGCTCAACAAGCAGAGCACGCTCGATGACTACGCCAGTTTCCTTCGCGGCAACGCCAAGGAACTCGACGCCCTCTATTCCGACGTGCTCATCAGCGTGACGAGCTTCTTCCGCAACCCCGAAACTTTTGACGTTCTCCAGCACAAGATACTGCCCGAGCTCCTCAAGCAGCGCGGCGACGATCCGCTTCGAATCTGGGTGCTCGGCTGCTCTAGCGGGCAAGAGGCGTATTCCATCGCCATGGCCTTCGTGGAAGCAGCAGAGAAGGCGCACCGGTTGCGCAAGCTCCAGGTCTTCGCCACCGACCTCAACGAAGCGATGCTGGAGAAGGCCCGCCATGGCCTGTACCCGAAGAGCTTCGTCGCCGATATCACCCCACAGCGCTTGCAGCGGTTCTTCGTCGAGGCGGACGGCGGCTACCGTATCAATAAAACGCTGCGCGATATGGTGGTCTTCGCGCGGCAGAACCTCACCGCCGACCCGCCGTTCTCGCGCGTAGACCTCATCAGTTGCCGCAACGTGCTGATCTATCTCGAACCGAGCGCGCAAAAGAAAGCGATGCCCACGTTTCATTACGCGCTCAAGCCCGGAGGGTTCCTGCTTCTGGGCGCATCGGAGTCCATCGGCAGTGTCAGCCACTTTTTCGAGCCGGTGGACAGGAAGCACAAGATCTTTTCCAAGAAGCCGGCGTCGATCCGGGCGCTTCATCTGCCCGTCAGGACGGAGCACGGCGAAGAGCCGCCCGCACTGCGTATGCCTGTTCCGAATCGGTGGCCCGGTGAGCCGGAACCGCCGGAAGCTTCGGCCGGCGAGCTCAATCCACTGCGCGAGGCCGACCGCATCACCGCCAGCCAGTTCGCACCTCCTGGAGTGGTCGTGAATGCCGAACTCCAAGTCCTGCAATTCCGCGGGGAGACCGGCGCGTTTCTAGAGCCGCCCACCGGGAAGCCGAGCTTCGACGTGCTGAAAATGGCCCGGAACGGCTTGATGCTGCCGCTGCGCAGCGCGATTAATCAAGCCAGGAAAGAAAACAAGACCGCGCGCAAGGAGAACGTCCGCGTCAAGCGGAGCGGCAAGACCCGCACGGTCAGCCTGGCAGTCATTCCGCTGAAAAACCTTCGTGAGCGCTGCTTTCTGATCCTGTTCGAGGAAGCAGAGAAGGCGAGCGGCGGGAATGAACCCCCGGAGCCGCAGAGGGCTCGCGCCGACCGCTCGCCCAGCGCCGAAAAGAAGAGTCGCATCGCGGAACTCGAAACCGAGCTCTCCGAAACGCGCGAATACCTCCAGTCCTTACAGGAGCGGCTCGAGACAGCCAACGAGGAGTTCCAGGCGTCCAATGAGGAAGTCCAGTCCGCCAACGAAGAGCTGCAGAGCAGCAACGAGGAGCTGGAGACCTCCAAGGAAGAGCTGGAGTCGACCAACGAAGAGCTGACCACCGTGAACGAGGAGATGTCGAATCGGAACGTCGAGCTCAACCGCCTCAACGACGACCTGGTCAACCTGCAAGCCGCGGCCGAGGTCGCCATCGTGCTGCTCGAACGCGACCTGAACATCCGCCGTTTCGGACCATATGCGGAAAAGCAGTTCGACCTGCAGGTCTCCGACCTAGGACGGCCGATCGGCCACTTACGGCACAACCTCGTTCTCGGTGTTCTCGGTGACGCCCCGGAATCCGCGCTGGACCTGGAGAGCCTCTGCGCTGAAGTCGTCTCCGGCGTGCGCGAGCAGGAACTTGAGGTGCGCGACAAAAGCGGACGCTGGTATTCGCTGCGCGTGCGTCCC
>JARXKK010000067.1 GCA_030278895.1 Acidobacteriota bacterium | reverse complement strand
ACTGGAACGTCCCGAGGATCGTCCCCTGCTGCGTGAGGTGCTGGGGCGACGCCATCGTCGGCAGCGACGTGAGGCCGGCCCGCTCCGCCTGGGGGACGAGCGTCTTGGCGAGGCCGAAGTCGAGCAGCTTGACGCCGCCCTTCGTGTTCGTGAGCATGACGTTTCCGGGCTTGAAGTCCCGGTGCACGATCCCCTGCCGGTGCGCCCGGTCGAGCGCGTCGGCGATCTGGATCCCGGCCGCGAGGAGTTGCGGGAGGGACATCGGCCCCTTCTCGAGGCGGCTCGCGAGCGTTTCGCCCTCGATGAGCTCCATCACGAGGAGATGCCGCCCCCCACTTTCTTCGAATGAATAGAGAGTCGCGATCCCCGGATGGTTCAGGCTCGCCAGCACCCGGGCCTCACGCTGGAATCGCGCCCGTCCCTCTTCACTCTCGAAGAATTCTTCGGGCAGAACCTTTACGGCGACGTCCCGGTCTATCCGGGTGTCTCGCGCCCGGTAGACCTCACCCATCCCGCCGACGCCGAGCAGAGACTGGACCTCGTACGGGCCGAGACGCGAGCCGGGTGAAACGGTCATTTGCCTGGACCCGATTGTAGCGGCGAAGGCGAGACGCGCCGCGAGGAGCGAAGGGTCAGCGCGCGGGGCCGAAGCCCTCGACGGCGCGTTTGAGGTCCGCGAGGACCGTTGTCGGATCCCGGGTCACCCACGTATCGCGGCAACTGTCGCACTCCTCGACACGAATGGCGGCGACGCCGGCCGCGCGACAGGCCTCCTCGATGATCCGCACCCACAGAGGCACGCTTCGGAGAAGCGACAGGTCGATCTTCCGAACGTCCTCGCACTTCGCGCACAGCAACGTGAGCGCCCCACCCAGCATGAGAGCAAGGGTAGGAGCGACGGAGTTCCCTCGTCGATGAAGCGAATGAATCACCAGGCAGGCAATGTATCGACGGATACGTTCACCCGCCGGGTCATCGCCAATCTGGGGCGACGCTCCGAGAGCCTGGGTATTCGCGGGCGCAAGGGGAGGATTGACCATGACTGGCTGGCACCGAGAGCTCTGCCGCAGCGGCGGTTACCGCCGCATGTGAGCCCGCGTTCGTCCACCAAGCCTTCGGCCCTGCGCGGAACCCCGGAGACGAGGCGATGCGTGCGACGTTCGAGTAGGCGATACTGAAGAATGGCGTCCGCCACGTGTCAAAGCGGAGCGTCGTTCACTTTGCTTTGCACGAGGCCGAGCGAGACGCTCACTCCGGCGGCGCGGCGCGCGGCGCCGCCCTTGGCGTCGGCCATCGCGACGAGCTTCTTGGAGTCGAAAACCGACTGCGGGGAGAGGACGATCCCGCGGCCTCTTTTATCCGCCATCTCGTAGGTCGTGACGGCGCCGTTCTTGAGGGACGTGAGATTGATCGCGCCCGCCCGGCGCCGAGGGTGAGGCTAATGCGCTCGAGTAGAAGAGCGTATAAGGGTCTCACGATGTGGCCTGGCGCCGTCCATGGAGAGATGGCCGCCGTCTTCGGCTCGCTGGCTCTGTCTCCCGACCCCGTCTTCATCACGGACCGCCACAACCGGATCGTCTTCTGGAATCAGAGCGCCGAGCGGATCCTCGGGTTCTCGGCCGCCGAAGTCGTCGGGAAGCCGTGCGCCGCGCGCCTCGAGGGTTGCGACGCCTACGGGAACCGCTACTGCTCTGAGAGTTGCCCGGTCACCGCAATGGCGGCCCGAGGGGAAAGCGTGAACCACTTCGGGCTCCAGCTCAAGGGCCGCGACGGCCACATCGTCACCGTGGACGTCACGATTCTGAATCTCGGGGCGGGCACGCCGGGCGACTTCTTTCTTGCGCATATTCTCCGGACGGAGCGAATCGAGCTTCCGTCCCTTCGGGACTCCGAGCGTGGCGCTCCGCCCGCATCCCCGTTCGCGAGTTCGAGGGAGTCGCCGGACATCCGCGCGCGCAGGCTTTCTGCGCGCGAGGTCGAGGTGCTCGGGATGCTCGCGGCCGGCCGGTCGACGCCCGGGATCGCCATCGCCCTCCACATCTCGAACCTCACGGCCCGGAACCACATCCAGAACATCCTGCACAAGCTCGAGGTTCACTCCAAGAGCGAGGCCGTCGCCTTCGCCTTCCAGAAGCGGCTGAACCTGGTCTGACGAAGCTCGCCTGACTGGCCCGCGCCCGCGCGCCGCGCCCGCGGGATGCTCGCGCACCAGACGAATTGGTGAGTTTGCGGGATGGTGACGCGGACGCCCCGGCCGCACCCTGATCGGCAACAAGGAGTAAAGCCATGAGCCGATCGACACGCGGATTCCGTGGAATGTTGTTTCTGGCAGCTGGGATGGCGCTTTCGTGCCTGGTCTCGACACGCGCGAACGCGGTTCCCGCGTTTTCGCGCAAGTACCAGACATCCTGCCAGACGTGCCACTCGATCTTCCCGAAGCTCAACCCGTTCGGCACGGCTTTTCGCCTGAACGGATACCACCTTCCGGGCGAGACGGAGGAGCAGGTGAAGCAGAAGCCTGTCTCGCTCGGAGCGGACGCCTATGCGCGGATGTGGCCGGAGATGGTCTATCCGAGCACCCTTCCGGGCGATGCTCCCCTCGCCCTGAACGTGAAGATGGCGAGCCTTTACGCCTCGAGCCACGACGAATCGGGAAAAGTGATCGTCCACAACGACTTCCAGTTTCCGCAGGAGGTCAACCTCTTCGGGGCTGGAACACTCGGGAACTCCTTCAGTTTCTTCGGCGAGCTCACGTACGGGGAGAACCCGGACGGGAGCGGCTCGGTGGAAATCGAGCATGCGCGCCTCGACATCATCTCCGCGTTCGGACCCGAGCACCTCTTCAACTTCCGTATCGGGAAGCTGGCTCCGAACCTCTACGACGGATTCCAGGAAATGTGGCTCATGACGAACAACGGGGCGGACAACATCTTCACGTACAACCCGGTCGGCTTCAACGGCGGAACTGGTCTTGCAGACAGCGGCGGCGGCGTCAGTCTGCCGGCCAGGACACGGGCGATCGAGATGTACGGGGTGGCGGCCCACCGCCTCTTCTACACGGTCGGGGTCTCGTCTCCGATCGGGCCGGGGGGCTCGAGCGGCCAGTTCAACAACGGCAGCAGCAAGGACTTCTACGCGCGCCTGGACTATAAGCTCGGCGGCCTCGCGCTCGACGGGGACTCGGCCGGCGTGAAGCTGCCGCCCGAGAACTGGCGCGAGACCTCGTTCCGCCTCGGCGCGTTCGGGTACTGGGGTGACGGAGGCGACGTCGACTTCGCGATCACCGACCCCGACGGCAATGAGTTCAAAATGCGGCAGGGCCGGTTCAGCCGCCTCGGCGTCTACGGCTCGGTCTACCTCGGAAACCTGAACCTGATCGGCGTCGCCGTGCACGGCAGCGACGACCTTTCGCTGCGTGACAACGACACGGGCGCCGAGATCTCCCAGAACACGCGCACCTACGACGCCTGGTTCGCGCAGGCCGACTACGTCATCGCGCCGCCCTTCCAGGTTTCCGTTCGCTACGAGAATCTCCGGCCGGCCGACGGGTCGGTGGACACACAGCAAACGCTCAACGCGAATTTCAGCTTCCTCGTGCGGGCGAACATCAAGCTGATGCTCGAGTACCGCCGGGACCTGCACGACTCGCAGAACTACCAGCTCGCGACCGTCCTCCGGGCGGCTTTCTGAAGGAGACATGACATGAATCGACCCTTCGTTCTCGCCCTGGCCCTGGTCACCTGCGCGGCTCTGCCGCTCGCCGCCGGCGATCTTCACGGCAAAGTGACGTGCAAGGGTGTGCGCGACAGCGGCGACGCCGTCGTGTACGTGGCCTCCATCGCCGGAAAGACGTTCCCCGCCCCGAAGGAGCACGCGAAGATCGACCAGATGAACCTCGTGTTCTCTCCGCACGTCCTCCCGGTTCTCGTCGGGACGACCGTCGACTTCCTCAACTCGGACGCGGTCCTGCACAACGTGTTTTCGCCGGACTCCTGCGCCGACAAGTTCAATCTCGGCACCTGGCCGAAGGGCCAGATCAAGTCCTACACGTTCACGAAGGAATGCGTTTCCGCCACCCTCCTGTGCAAGGTGCATCCCGAGATGGAGGCGTTCGTCGTGGCGGTGCCGACGCCCTGGTTCGCGGTCACGAAGCCGGACGGCTCCTTCCAAATCGCCAACGTGCCGGACGGCGCCTACACGGTGAAGGTGTGGCACCCGAAGCTGAAGTCCACGCAGAAGGCCGTGACCGTGGCCGGTCCCTCGACGGCCGATTTCGAGATCGCCAAGTAGCGTCCATGGCCGACGTCAGCCACGACTGGCTCGAGCGGAACTTCCCCTGCAAGGCGGCATGTCCGGTCCATACCGAGGCCGGCAAGTACGTCACGCTCATCTCCCAGGGGAAGTACCGCGAGGCGTACGCCGTCGCGCGCCGGCCGAACCCGCTCGCCTCGATCTGCGGCCGCATTTGCGCGGCCCCCTGCGAGACCGTATGCCGGCGCGGCGAGCTGGACGCCCCCATCGCCATCCGGGCGCTGAAGCGTTTCGTGACGGAGCGCTTCGGCGTCGAAAGCATGATGGACTTTTCCGTCCTGACCGCGATCTACGGCCACCGCACGGACCGCTACCCGGAGCGGGTCGCGGTCGTCGGCTCGGGTCCGGCAGGGCTCGCGTGCGCGCATGACCTTGCTCTCATGGGCTACCCCGTCACGATCTTCGAGGCGGCGCCGGTCGCCGGGGGAATGCTGCGCCTGGGAATCCCGGAGTACCGGCTGCCGCGCGCGCTCATCCAGCTCGAGGTCAACGCCATCCTCTCGCTCGGTGTGGAGCTGAAAACGGGCGTGCGTCTCGGCAAGGACTTCACGTTGTCCGACCTCAAGGCGCAGGGATTCGGCGCGATCTTCCTCGGGGTCGGCGCCATGCAGAGCCGCAGCCTCTCGATCCCGGGGATGGAGTTGGACGGCGTCCTGAAAGGGATCGACTACCTCCTGAACGTCAACCTGGGCTACAAGGTCGAGATGGGCGCGCGCGTCGTCGTGATCGGCGGCGGAAACGTGGCGCTCGACGTGGCGCGGACCGCGGCGCGCAGCGGCGTCGAGGAAAACCTCGAACGGAACCTCTCCGTCGTCCAGGCCCTCGACGTCGCGCGCAGCGCCGTCCGATTCGGCGCACGCGAGGTGATCGTCTGCTGCCTCGAGTCGGAGAGCGAGATGCCGGCCGCGAAGGAGGAGGTCGACGAAGCCCGCCGCGAGGGGATCGACTTCCGCTACCGGCTCGGACCGAAGCGCCTCGTCGGGAAGGACGGCGTCGTGGCGGGCGTGGAGTTTCTCGATGTCTCTCGCGTGTTCGACGAAACGGGGCGCTTCTCGCCCCAGTTCGTGGAGGGCTCGGAGACCGTGCTTCCGACCGACACCGTCCTCGTCGCGATCGGGCAGACCGGGGACTTCTCCTTCCTCCGCCCGGAGGACGGGATCGAGACGCGCGGAGGGCGGATCACGATCGATCCGGAGACGCTCGCGACGAGCGCCCCCGGGATTTACGCGGGGGGGGACGCCGCGTTCGGCCCCCGCATCGCGATCAGCGCCGTCGCGGACGGAAAGCGCGGCGCCCTGTCGATCGATGCCTTCTTCCGTGGCAGGCCGCGCCCGTCGCCCGAGGTCACGGTCGAGATCGACGTGCACGATCGCTACGAAAGAGACCTCGACTACGAGGGGATCCCGCGCCAGGCGCCGCCGACCCGCCCGATCTCGCGTCGCATCGGCATCGCCGAGGTCGAGGAGTGCTTTCCGGAGCGCGAGGCGCGGCTCGAGGGGACGCGGTGCCTCCACTGCTGGACGAACACGATCTTCGAGGAGAGCGCGGCGGACGGGACCGAGTGCATTCTCTGCGGCGGCTGCCAGGACATCTGTCCGGAGGACTGCATCGAGATCCTCCTTTCGGAGCGCGTGACGCGCCTTCCAGCGGCTGCGCGCGAGCTCGCTCCGATTTTGGCGGACGGCGCGCGCGAAGGATCCGTCTTCATCAAGGACGAGGAAACGTGCATCCGCTGCGGCCTCTGCGCCGCGCGTTGCCCCGTCGGCACCATCACGATGCAGAGCTTCCAGACGCCGGAGGGCGCCCATGTCTGAAGAATCCGAACGGAGCCCGAATCCCGGAGCGCCCGGAACCAGTCGTCGCGACTTCCTGACGCAGATCGGCGGAGGGGCCTGCGCCGTGGCGGGTGTGGGATCTCTCGTCGTCACTCTCGATTACCTGAAGCCGAAAGTCCTCTTCGAGCCGCCCACCGTCTTCCGCGCGGGCAGCGCAGTCGACTATCCGGAGGGGACGGTGCGCTTCAACCGCGAGCAGCGCGCCTACGTGATCGGCGGCGGTGGCGGCGTGTTCGCCCTCTCGGCGGTCTGCACCCACCTTGGGTGCATCACGCGCTACCTCTCCGACGAGAAGGCCATCGCGTGTCCCTGCCACGGAAGCCGTTTCGACCTCGAGGGCAACGTCGTCCACGGGCCCGCGCCCCGGCCGCTCCCGTGGCTGGAGGTCACGGCCGACGCCGCCGGCAATCTCGTGGTGGACTCGAGCATCATCATTCCGCACGGAAAGGTGACCCGGGCGTGAGCGCGGCCCGCGCGTCGATGGCGGACTGGCTCCGAGGCTCGGCGGTCTACCGGTCGATCGTCCGGCACGGAACGGCCGACACGAACCGCAACCGCTCGCTCGTGATCTTCGAGAACCTCTTCCTGCACGTGCATCCTGTCAAGGTGCGGGAGAAGACCCTGCGCTTCTCGCACACTTACTGGCTCGGCGGCGTCACGCTCGTGAGCTCCCTCGTCCTGATCGCAACCGGGATTCTCCTGATGTTCTATTACCACCCGTCGGTCCCGCAGGCCTACCGCGACATGAAGGAGCTGAACTACGTCGTCGACAACGGGCTCTTCCTGCGCAACCTGCACCGCTGGGCCGCGCATCTCATGGTGTTCGGGGCGTTTCTCCACATGCTCCGCGTCTTCTATCACCGCGCTTACCGTCCGCCCCGTCAGTTCAACTGGGTCGTGGGGATCATTCTCCTCATCCTGACTCTCTTCCTCTCCTACACGGGCTACCTCCTCCCCTGGGACCAGCTCGCGTTCTGGGGTGTTTCGGTCGGCACGAACATGGCGAAGGAGGCTCCGCTCGTCGGGGAGGGGATCCGCTTCCTTCTCCTCGGCGGAAACGTGGTCTCCGAGAACGCGCTTCTGCGCTTCTACGTTCTCCACTGCGTCGTTCTCCCGGTCGCGCTCCTTCTCTTCCTTTCCGTCCACATCTGGCGCATCCGCAAGGACGGCGGAGTCCAGGGGCCGCCCTCCGACGTGGACGACCCGCGTCCTGAGGAGTCCGCATGAGCCCCAGCCCGGAGCTTCACGTCGTCGAATCGACCGATCCGCTTGCCGTTCCGCGCCGGGTCGCGCTCGTGAGGCCCGACACGAGACCCACCGTTCGGCGCGGTGACGAGCGGTACGTGATGACCTTTCCCCATCTGATCGTCCGCGAGGTCATCCTGTTCCAGGCCGTCGTCATCGCGCTCTCCCTCGCCGCCATCGTCTTCGACGCGCCGCTCGAGGGGATTGCCAACCCGATCGAGACGCCGAATCCCGCGAAGGCCCCGTGGTACTTCCTCGGGCTGCAGGAGCTCCTGCATTACTTCCCACCGATCGTCGCGGGCGTCCTCCTGCCGGGCCTCGTCGTTCTCTTGCTCGCCGTGATTCCCTACGCGCGGATCAACCTCACCGCGGGGCCGCTCTGGGCCTCGGGAGGCAAACGCACCGCCCTCGCCCTCGCGGCGGTCACGGCCGCCCTCTTCGCCCTCTTCGCGGTCTTCGGCTGCTGGCCGATCGCCGTTCCGACGCTCTTGACGGCGGCAGCGATGTTCGCGGCCCGCGGCGGCGCCAGAGGCGGGCGCCTCCGGCGCGCGCTCGCGCAGGTGACGCTTCCGGAGTGGATCATGACCTGGTTCGTCGTCATCGCGACTCTTCTCACCGTCATCGGCACCTTCTTCCGCGGACCCGGCTGGGCGTTCGTCTGGCCGTGGTCCGGGGCGATCTGAGGGCCCCGGCCGTGCCGCTTCGCCGCCTCTTCGCCATCTCGAGCGTCCTCTTCCTCCTCGTCCTCGCGATCTCGCCCGCCAAGAACGCACTTCGCTCCTACCGTTCGCTCCAGCGGCAATACCGCAAGCTCGCCTCGTCGCGCGCGCACAGCCTTAAGTCGGCGCAGGGCTACGAAGCGCGGCCGGTGGCGATCCAGCAGATCTGGCTGCGGGATTTCGAGAATCGCGTCGACCGGTGCACGACGTGCCACCTCGGCGTCGCGGATCCCCTCATGGCCGGCGCGCCGCGTCCCTTCGACCTGCATCCTGGTACGCCGCACACCCCGGGCGGATTCGACCGCTTCGGCTGCACGTCCTGCCACGGGGGGCAGGGGCTCGCGACGACGCAGCCCGACGCCCATGGAAGCTCGGTGGACGCGGGACCCCCGATGACGCCTCCCGTGTTCATCGAGGCGGGATGCGGACGCTGCCATCTTTCCGACAGCGTGGCCGGCGCGCCAGTCCTCTCGCGCGGCCGCGCCCTGATCGCGCGCGCGGGCTGCTACGCCTGCCACGCCGTGCGCGGACAGGACGCGTTCCGCTCGGAGGCCCCGCCGCTCGCGACCCTCCCGCTGAAGACCGGCGGCGCGTGGGTGAAGCGCTGGCTGAAAGACCCGAAGTCGGTCGATCCCAATGCCACCATGCCCAACTTTCACCTCACCGATCAGGCGATCGACGAGCTTTCGCATTTCCTCTTCGCCGCCCAGGTGCCGAAGGAGCTCGCGGGCCGCATCGAGGCCGCCGCGGCGGAGCCGCCCGGCAGCTCCGCGAACGGCAAGAAGCTCGTCTCGGAGTCGCGGTGCATCACCTGTCACACGGTCGAGGGGAAGGGAAAGGGCTCGGCGCCCGAGCTCTCCAAGATTGCGTCGACCGCGTCGCGCGGCTGGCTGCTCGCGTTTCTGCGCGAACCGCAGGCTTTCAATCCGCGCACCGCGATGCCGCGATATCATTTCAGCGAAACCGAGTCGCGCGATGTCGTCGCATTTTTGGAGGACGAGTTCCGCGACTTCGACGCCCCGAAGGACATTCTCGAGCCGCTTCGCGTGAACCAGAGTCTCGCCGAGAACGGCCGCAAGCTCTTCCGGCTCTACGGCTGCTTCTCCTGTCACGACCCTGCCGGCTCTGGGTCGGAGAAGTTTGGGCCCGAGCTGGACGGGATCGGCGACAAGAGGGCCCAGTCGCTCGACTTCGGGCGCCGCACCGACCTCGTCCGCGCGCTCCCGGCGTGGCTCGCCGCGAAGCTCGAGTCGCCGCGCTCGTTCGCCGACGGTTTGAAGATGCCTTCCTACGGCTTCAATGCCGACGATTCCCGCGCCGTCACCACCGCTCTCCTCGCTTTAGGCGCGCAGGGTGTGCCGGACCGTTACCGGTACGCGCCGCCGCAGAAGCCGGCACTCCTGCCCGGCGGACCGGTCGGCAGTCTCATCCAGAGCTACCGCTGCCTCTCCTGCCACCAGATCGGCGATCGGGGCGCCGATGTCTCGACCGCGCCGCTGACCTACGAGGGAAGCAAGGTCAAGCGCGACTGGCTCGTCGACTACCTCGTTCTCTCTTACACGCTGCGGCCGATCCTCGAGGAACGGATGCCCGTTCTGAGAATGCCGAGAGAGGACGCGACGCAGCTCGCCGATGCGCTCGAGAGCTTCTACGTCGATCCGTCGATCCTCGCGGATCCGTTCGCCGGTCGTCCGGCGTCTGACGCCGACCCCGCCGAGGGCCAGCGGCTGTACGTCGGTCTCGGATGCCGGGGCTGTCACATCCTCGGATCGTCCGGAGGCTATTACGGGCCCCCGTTGACCGAGGCCGGCAAGAGGCTCAAGCCGGGCTGGACGTACGCGTGGCTCAAAGGGCCGCAACGCTGGAGGGCGGACGTCCGTTGTCCCGACTACGGCCTGTCCGACACGGACGCGCTCCGCCTGGCCGCCTATCTCGAGACGCTCGTGCCGGTCGCGCCCTCCGCGAAACCCGAGAAAGCGGCGCGAGGTGTTCGATGAGAATCCGCGCGGCGGCTCTTGCCCTGGTCGCACTTCTGACCGTGCCCGCGGCCTGTACCCGGAAGTCGGCGCCCGCCGGGGCCAAAACGCCCGCCGCGGCCAAAACGCCCGTCGTTCCGCCACCGCTCCGGTACGAGGTGCGCCTCGGCAAGGTCACCTTTACGCACTACTGCCAGACGTGCCATGGCGAGTCGGGCGCCGGCGACGGCTTCAATGCTTTCAACCTCGATCCGCACCCGCGCGATCTCTCCGACCCGCAATTCCAGAAGAAGAAGAGCGATGCCGAGCTCGCGGACGCGATCCAACGCGGCGGAGCGGGCGTGGGCCTGTCCGCCCTCATGCCACCTTGGGGGCACACGCTGTCGGCCCGGCAGATCGACGAGCTCGTCCTCTATCTCCGCACGCTTCCGGCTCTCCGCAAGCCGTCAACCTGAGCGCGTGGCGCCGCGGGCGTCGAGCCGATCCGCGGGAAACGAGAAGGGCCGCCCTTCGGCGTCCGCGCCATGAGTTGGTCAAGCCGTGAGGAAGAGCGCGCCAAACCTGCGGTAGTCTCCCCGCGAAGTGTCCGTAGCTGTGGATCCCCTGATCGGGAAAAACGTCGCCCATTACTCGATCGTCCGCCGGCTCGGGAGCGGCGGGATGGGCGTCGTTTACGAGGCGGAGGACGCGCGCCTCGGCCGCCGGGTCGCGTTGAAGTTTCTTCCGCCCGAGCTCGCGCAGGACGTGGCGTCCCTCGAGCGTTTCCAGCGCGAGGCGCGCGCCGCGTCGGCGTTGAACCATCCCGGGATCTGCACGGTCTTCGCCATCGAGGAGCACGAGCGCCAGCACTTCATCGTCATGGAGTGCCTCGAAGGACAGACGCTGGCGCAGATGATGACGGCGCGCCCGCCGTTCGAGCTCGAGAGCCTGCTCGCGATCGGCATCCAGATCGCGGACGCGCTCGAGTCGGCGCATGCCCGCGGCATCGTGCACCGCGACGTCAAGCCGGCGAATGTGTTCGTGAACGCCCGCGGGCAGGTCAAAATTCTCGACTTCGGTCTCGCCCGGATCGAGGGACCGCGCCGCGGAAACGACGGGGCCGGATCGAGCCTCGAGACCGTCGGGGCCCGGAACGACCTCACGACGCCCGGCACGGCGATGGGCACGGTCGCCTACATGTCGCCGGAACAAGCGCGCGGGCAGCTGGCCGACGGGCGGACGGACCTGTTCTCGCTCGGGACCGTCCTCTACGAGATGGCGACCGGCGCCCTGCCCTTTCCCGGCGGGACCTCGGCGATCGTCTTCGACGCGATCCTCAACCGCGATCCGCTGCCGGCCGCGCAGGTGAACTCCGCGCTGCCTCCCGAGCTCGGGCGCATCCTCGACAAGGCGCTCGAGAAGGACCGCAACCTGCGGTACCAGACCGCGACCGACTTCAAGACCGATCTCACGCGCCTGAAGCGCGACATGGACTCGGGCCGGAAGCACGCGGCCGAGAAAGCCGACTCGCGCGGGGGCGTGACCCGGCAGGTCGAGAAGTCGATCGCCGTTCTCTACTTCGAGAACCTTTCCGGTGTGAAGGAGGACGAGTACTTCCGCGACGGCATCACCGAGGACATCATCACGGAGCTCTCGAAGATCAAGGGCCTGAACATCTTCTCGCGCCCCACGGTCCTCGCCTATCGAGACAAGCAGGTGACGCCCGCGCAGATCGGGCAGCAGCTCAACGCGGCGTACGTCCTCACGGGAAGCCTGCGCCGGGCCGGCAACCGGCTGCGGATCAACGCGCAGCTCGTCGACACGCACACGGATTTTCCTCTCTGGTCGGAACGCTACGACCGCCAGATGGAGGACGTCTTCGAAGTGCAGGACGAGATCGCGCGCAAGATCGCCGAGGCTCTCCGCGTCACGCTCTCGCCGCAGGAGGAAGCCGCCCTCGCCGCCAAGCCGACGGAGAACCTCCAGGCCTACGACCTGTACCTCCGCGGGAAGAGTTACGCGCGCCGTCTCACGCGGCAGGACTTCGAGTTCGCCTTGCAGATGTTCGAGAACGCCGTTGCGCTGGACCCGGACTTCGCGCTCGCCCACGCCGCCATCGCGAACGTATGCGCGCAGACGCATTACAACTACGGGCGCGACCCCGTCTGGCTGGAGCGGGCGAAGGCCGCCTCCGCGAGGGCCGTCGCGCTCCGCCCCCAGCTGCCCGAGCCGCTCGTCGCGCAGGCCTGGATCCTGTACGCCGACGGCCAGTACGACGAGGCGATCACCTGCGTGCGGCGGGCCATCGAGCGGAAGAGCGATTGTGAGGGCGCCTACTACCTTCTCGGCCGCGCTCTCTTCGCGTCCGGCCGCTACCACGAGATCGCGAACGTCGTCGACGCGGCCATGGAAGCGAGCGGTCAGGACTACAACATCTACATCCCGATCCAGAACGCGCTCGGCGCGCTCGGGAAGGACGAGATGGTCCGGAACGTCCGCCAGCGCTCGATGCTGGCGCTGGAGACTCACCTCAGGTCGGTTCCCGAGGACGCGCGCGCGCGTGTTCTCCTCGCCAGCGACTACGCGGAGACGGGACGCCGGGAGGACGCCATCCGCGAGGCGAATCTCGCGGTCGTGCTGCGCCCGGACGAAGCGACGGTTCTCTACAACGCCGCGTGCGTGTTCTGCGGCCTCAAGGACAGGGCGCAGGCCCTCGACGCGCTCCGGAAGGCCTGGGCCGCGGGATTCAGGGACACGGGCTGGGCGCGCCGCGACCCCGACCTCGCCTTCGTGCACGGCGACCCCGAGTTCGAGCGGCTCTACCCCGGCCCATGAAGCCGGGCCTCCGCGACAGCGAGGTTCCGGCGTAGATCCTCCCGTCCCGGGCTGAGCGCGAGGCCTTCCCGGCAGAGCCGCGCCGCCTCTTCGTTTCGTCCGACGTTGAGGAGCATGAACGACGCGAAGGCGCGTGACTCGACGGCGGGACCGCCGAAGTCGATCGCCGCGAGAGCGAGATGCACCGCCGCGGGAACGTCGGCATCGGCCGTCAGCACGGCGGACTCGAAGAGGATCCTTCCCGTGTCGGACGACGCGGGGAGACTTCGCGGGCAGAAGAGGAGGCGAACGAGAGCTGCGTCGGCCGGGATCTCGGAGCGCTTTCCGCCGGCATCGGCGCCGTCCCCGTGCGTCGCAAGCCGGAAGAAAATCCGCGGCGCCTGAAGCCAGGTTGCCCAGGACGGGACGTAGTGTGGCCGCTGAAAACGCTCGAGCGCGCCGTCGGGCCGGCGATGGACGGGCGGGACCGGCCCGAGCGGGGCCGGCGCCGAATTCGCGGCGAGAGCGCGTTCGTAGACTCGGGAGGTGTCGACGAGATAGCCCGACGCGTTGACGAGAAGTCCGGCTGTGGCCAGCCCCACGGCGGCCGCGACTTGGGCGCGCCCCTTCACGGCGAGGAGCGGAGCGAGGCAGATCACCGCGGGCGCCAGCAAGCGGGGCCCCCATCCCATGCCGCCCTCCCACGCCCACCAGACGGCGTTGACGCCAAAGAAGGCGCCGGCCGAGAGCAGGGCCACGAGCGCTTCGATCCGACGCGATCCCTTCGCGGCCCGCGCGAGACCGAAGGGAACGAGAAGCACGAGCGGCGCGTACCAGACGAGGCCCCTGTTCGGGAGGAGAGTGAGCCGAAGCGCCGTCCAGAGAACGTCGACGCGCTGCCGCCCGTAGAGCGCGAGGGTGTTCGAGTACCCGAGTTCCAGGGCGCTGCCAAAACGGACGAGGTTGAGCCAGAGAAAGGCGGCGATGCCCGGTGCGGCGCCCGCGAGAAGAAGGCCGAAGTCCCTTCCGAGGCGCCGCCGCCCGCGCGGGAACGCGACCGCGAGGGCGAGCGCGGGCGCGAGGAGCAGCGACGTCGGTTTCGCGAGCAGGCAGAGCGAGAACGCCAACCCCGACGCGAGGAGCGGACCGGCCCGGCGGCCCGGCGGGAGGCGCCGTGCCCAGAGCGCCCGCTCGAGCGCAAGCGCCACGAGAAAGACAACGTAGGGCTCCTGGAAGTCGGACAGAAACAGCGGTCCGAGAAACGTCGTTCCGAGGAGGGCCGCCGCGATCCACGGCGCGGTCCGCCGGGAGGCTCCGCCGAAACGCAGGAGGCGCGCGACGGGCCCGACGGTGGCCGCCGCCGCCAGGAGACCCAGGAGATTGATCGCGAAATCGGACGCGAGACCGCGCGGCATTCCGGGCGGCACGACCCGCGCGCCCACCAGCACGGCCGCTCTCAGGAGTGCGCTCATCGGAGCGTGGACCGTGACCAATCCGCGCCCGCCGGGCGCCGGAAGAAGGATGTAGCCGTGCACCTGCTGATTCGGCCCCGCCGGAGGCAGGGTGAACGTGCCCTCGAATGCGAGCGCGGCCGCGGTCCGGAACGCCAGGATTCCGTCGCTCGACACGGGGAAGTGCCACGGCGAAAGAAGGGCCAGGAACGCGGGCAGCGCGAACGTGGCCCTTCCGACACCCGTCACCCGCCGGCGAGCGATGCGGCCGATCACAGCCAGAGGAACGCCATCGCGACGATCGCGTACACGACGAGGAGCTGCGCGCCTTCGAGCCAGTTCGACTCGCCGTCGGCGGCGATCTGGCCGGCGATGAGCACAGAGAGTCCGAGAACGGCGACCTCGAACGGGTTGAAGAAGAGCGTCATGCGCTGCCCGAAGAGCAGCGACACGAAGACGAGAAGCGGCGCGACGAAGAGCGCGATCTGCTGGCTCGAGCCGAGCGAGATTGCGAGGGACAGCTCCATCCGGTTCTTCATGGCGGCCGAGACGGAGACGAGGTGTTCGGCCACGTTTCCGACGAGGGGGATGAGGACGATGCCGAGGAAGACCTCCGAGACGCCGGTGCGCCTCACGACGGGCTCGATCGCGCCGACGAGAAGCTCGGAAAGAACGACGGTCGCGAGCGTCGAACCGAGGAGGACGGCGACCGCCTTGCGCAGGCTCCAC
The DNA here is from genome assembly GCA_030278895.1 of Acidobacteriota bacterium. GTDB lineage: Bacteria > Acidobacteriota > Thermoanaerobaculia > UBA5066 > UBA5066 > Fen-183. The sequence goes on along the minus strand of JARXKK010000067.1, from coordinate 1,805 downwards.
GCGTTCTCGGGCGCGGCCCTTTCCTCGTGGGTCACGCCGATCTCGGGCGCGATCCCGCGCGACGGCGTCGTCAGAGAGAAGACGAGCGAGAGGACGTAGACGAGGATCAGCACCCCCGCGACGCCGAGCGAGAGCTTGTCGAGGAGCGGGTCCGGCGACTCCGAGAGCAGCGGCAGATGGTGCTGCAGCTTGTGGACGATCTCGAAGAGGGTCGGGATGAGGAGACCGATGACGGAGAGCAGCATCATCGTCGAGGCCGTGCCCGCGGCCCGCGGGTCGAAGCGCTGGAGGCCGTTCTTGAGTCCCCCGACGAGGAGCGAGAGGCCGAGAATCAGGAGGAGGTTCCCGAGGATCGAGCCCACGATCGAGGCCTTCACGAGCTCGATTCTCCCGGCTCGGAGCGCGACGATCGTGATGATGAGCTCGGCCGCGTTGCCGAGCGTCGCGTTCAGGAGGCCGCCCACGCGCTCACCCGTGCGGTGAGCGAGCTGCTCCGTCGCTTCGCCCATTGCGCCCGCGAGCGGAAGGAGGCCGAGGCATGCGAACCCGAAGACGAGAGCGGGCGAGTGAAAAAGCCACTCCGCGGCGAGCGCGAGCGGCACGAATGCGAGGAAGAAGCGGAGGATCTTCATGTGAGCGATCCTTCGGGATTCTACGGTTACGTTTAAGCGCCTCGATTGGTATCGTTCGCTGGTGCTTCCCAAAGGAGAGTGAGAGTTCCCATGATCAAGGAATTCAAAGAGTTCATCAGCAAGGGAAACGTGCTCGACCTCGCCGTCGGCGTCATCATCGGCGCGGCATTCGGGAAGATCGTCGCGTCGTTCACGAGCGACATCCTGATGCCGCCGATCGGCCTCGTGATGGGGAAGGTCGACTTCGCGAGCCTCTTCATCAACCTGTCCTCCAGGCCCGCCGAATCCCTCGCGGCCGCGAAAGCGGCGGGAATCCCAACCGTCAACTACGGCCTCTTCATCAACACGGTCATCGACTTCCTGATCGTGGGCTTCGTGATCTTTCTCGTCGTGAAGCAGGCGAACCGCTTGAAGAAGGAAGCGCCCGCCCCGGCTCCCGCCGGACCCACGAAGGACCAGCAGCTCCTCACCGAGATCCGCGACCTTCTCCGAAAGTAGCAGGACACCGCGCATGACTCGCCAGACACGCGCCGCGTTCTCGCTCGTCCTCCTCGTCGCGGCCATAGCGGCCCCGCCGGCATTCGCCCAGGCGCCCGCGCTCCAGGGCTCCTTCAGCGCCGGCCTCGCCCTCACGACCGGAAACACCGACACGAGCAGCTTCAACCTGGGGTTCAACATGGTGTACGACCCGAAAACGCACAGCCTCTTCAAGGCCGACGCGTTTTACCTGCGTTCCGCGAGCGACGGGATCGCGACGACGGACAAGGCGGGTGCGAGTCTCCGCTACGAATACAAGCTCACCGAGCGATTCTTCGCCTTCGCGCAGCTTGGCTACCAGCGCGACCGCTTCAAGAACGTCACGTACCTGATCACCCCGATGCTCGGCGGCGGGTATTACGCCGTGAAGGAGAAGCACCTCGAGGTGACGCTCGACGCGTCCATCGGCGGCGCCTTCGAAAAGGACAGCGGTTTCGACGCGACGTCGAGCGGGGCGTTCGCCGTGGGCCAGGGGCTCCTCTGGAAGATCACGCCCACGACGACCTTCACGGAAAAGGCGACGGGCCTCTGGAAGACGAGCGACACGTCCGACTGCTTCTACCACTTCGAGCTCGGCCTGGCGGCGTCTCTCGTCAAGAACTTCGAGCTGAAAGTCGCGTACCTCGTCGACTACAA
>JARXKK010000066.1 GCA_030278895.1 Acidobacteriota bacterium | reverse complement strand
CTGTGCATACGTCGGGGCGCGCGAGGCGTACAGACGACGCGGGCGGCCGTGCGACTCCATCGAGATAGACCGTTACGGAAACATCCGCGCCGGGAATTCGGGCCCAACCGCGGACGCGAAGCGTCCCCGCTACCTTCGCGTCTTCTGTCGGCACATCGACTGAACCTGTCAGCTAGTCCCCTCCCGGGCCTGTAACGGGCGGCGTGGGACCAATCTGGATCTGCGCTCCCCAAGCCGATGCAAGCTGGCTGTCCCGCCAATACCAGAGCGCCCTCGGTCCTACTCGGTCCAGTACGAGTGGATCCCAAGCCCAGGCTCGGGGCGAGTACGCGAGCAGGAATTGCGTGATCGCGGCGAAGACCAGCGCGACGAGGAATCCCGTTCGGAGGAAGCGGTTCGACCTGCGAAAGAGCGGGACCGATGCGAGCGCGAGGAACGGAGAGGCTTCCGTCACGAGCCGGGGGCCGAGGCACCAACCGCCCCACCAGGGGATGTGCGACGCCGCGAGAAGCACCGTACCGGCCGTCGCCGCGAGCGACGCGAGCGTCCACGCCAAGAGCCCGTCGGCGTGCCTCCGCGCGCGCGAGAGGCCCAGGGGCAAGAGCAGGATCCACGGGCAGAAAACGAGGAGTCCCCGGCTCGGGCTCGCGAGGACGCCCGCGAGGCCACGGGCGAGGTCGGTGTTGAAGGCGCCGTGCTCCATGTTCGCCGCCCCGTACGCGCCGAGGGGATGGCCGTAAAGCGCGAGCTGGGCCGCGCACACCGCGGCGACGGCGGCGCCGAGGCCGGCGGCGAAGCGCACGGCGGCCCGGCGATCCGTCGCGAGAAGCGCGAGACAGATCGCGACGGCTCCGGCCAGCGCCGTCGGCCGGCACGCGAATGCGGCGCCGGCGGCCGCGCCCGCCCACGCGGGGAGAGGGCGGGAGCGGAGCGCGAGGAAGAGCGCGAGGGCGATGCAGAAGATCTCGCCCGTGAAGCTCCAGAGCGCCTGCGCGGCATTCGGGGGAACCGGCGTCGCGAGCGCGAAGACGGCGACGGCGCCGAGGGCGGCGGCGTCGCCCCATCTTCGCGCGGCCGCCCAGAGGAACACCGCCGCGGCGATCGTGATGATTGCGGCCGCGTGCTTTTCCCACCGCGAAACGAGCGCCGGCGTCACGCGTCCTCCGCTCCCGAGAAGGGCGAGGGCGGCATGAGGGAGCGCGACGAGGGCGGTGCCGGACGGGAACAGGTTCAGCACGCGACTGCCTGAGCGGACGGCCGCATACGGAAGCGCCGGCCCGTCGAAGGCCGGCGTTTTCGAAAGGTCGACCGTACCGTGCGTCAGAAGAAGAGACGGCAGGACGCGGGCCGCCGCGTTGTCGCCCGAGGTCAGGTTGACGCCGTTCCCCGTGTAGAGCGCATAGAGGGGGAAGGCCGCCGTGAGGAGGAGGACGGCGGGCGTTAGCGTTCCGCGCCGGGCACGCGCGATTCCGAAGATGGCGACAGGAATCGCGAGGACAAGCGGCCAGAGCGCGCCGGAGCGCGGCCACCCGGGCGTGAGCGCCGGGACCAGCGGGAGCGCAACCGCGCACACGGCGACGACTCCCGCGGTTCGGTGGAGAAGAACGTTCGTACTCAGCGAATCACGGCCAGCTCGTAAAGGTAATCGACGAACGAGCGCGCCGCGCCGTCGTAGCCCGCGAACTTCGCGTTCGTCGATTCGATGACGTAGTACTCGTCGGGCGCGTGCGCGCCGCTGCCGTGGCCGAGGCCGTGATGCCCGGAGGCCAGCTTGAGAGGCGCGCCGGTGAAGACGTAGCCGGGATACGAGCCCGCGTTCCGTACCCAGAGAAGCGGGTCGAGCCCGTCACGCTTGAGGACGGCCATCTGCGCGCGGATGAGCGGCGCATCGGAGGACGTCTCCGTCGGGCCGTAGCCTCCCGAGACGTTCACCTCGATGTCGCCGAAACCGTGCTTCTGGAGGTGCGCCTTGATGGCCGCGATCGCGCCGTCGAACGTCATGTCGGGGACGAGGCGCAGGTCGAGCTTCGCGACCGCCTTGTTCGGGAGCATCGTCTTGCCGCCGGGACCGATGTATCCGCCGACGAGACCCTCGATGTTGACGGTCGGCGAGAACGTGAGGCGCTCGAGGGACGCGCGCCAAGCATCGTCGTGGGCCCAGCGCGTGGCGCCGAGCATCTTCTTCGCGGTGGCTTCGTCGAGGCGCTTCGCGGCCGCGTCGAGCATCGCGGACTGCGCGGCGTTCGGGGGCTTCGCGGCGGCCGCGAGGCCTTCGATCGCCGGGTCGCCATCGGCGTTCACGAGCGTCGCGAGGGCCTGCACGAGGTGAAACGCGGGGCTGTCGAGGCGCGCGCGATTCGCGGAATGAACGTCCTTCGACGGTCCGCGGCCCCACTTGGCGCCGCTCGAAACGAGCTCGAGCTCGACGACGCCCTTAGCTCCGAGAGAGACCGTCAGGCCGCCGTCGGCGTCCTGGCTCGCGGACGGCATGAAGACACCCATCGTTTTTCCGAGCGCCGCGAGGACCTCGGGCTTCTGGACGATCTCGCGGATGTGGGGAGAGCCGATCTCCTCCTCGCCCTCTGCGACGAGGACGAGGTTGACGGGTAGTTTCACGCCCGCGCCCTTGAACGCGTGGAGCGCCGCGAGAAGCGCGGACTCGGGGCCCTTCTGGTTCACGGCGCCGCGGCCGACGAGGACCTTGCCGAAGCCGGGCTTGTCGACGATCGACGCGTCGAACGGCTTGCCCGTCGTCCACTCGGCAGGGTCCGCCTGCTTCACGTCGTACATGAAGTAGAGGCCGACGGTCTTCGGCGCGCCCGCGTCGAGCGTCGCGAAGACGCCCGGGACGCCGGACGTCGGCATCTTCACGGCCGTCTGGAAGCCGGCGTCCCTCGCGAGGGCCATCATCTGCGCGCAGCCCGTCTCGATCCCGCGGCCCTCGGCGGCGATCGTCGGGTTCTTCACCCAATCCTGCAGGCGCGCGACGGCCTCGCCGTGGCGCTTCCCGATCTCGGCATAGAGCTTCGCGCGGTCGTCGGCGGCGGGAGCGCCAAGAGCGAAGCGGGGGAGTGAGGACACGGCCGCCGTGGCGGCGGCCGCACCGAGGAGGTCACGTCTGTTCATTGACATGGGGAGGAGTTTACGCCGGTAGGGCGACGCGCCGGCGTCTCGGATCAGCCCCGGCTTCGCATCAAATTGAACTTCGCGAGCTCGGCGTACGTGAGCGTCGAGTCGAGGTCCTCGCGCGCGATGCGGAGATTCTGGACGAGCCCCTCGAGGACGAGCTCCATGAGAAACGCGCGTTCGTAGTGGTCGCGGGGCTTGGCGTGCTTGAGGACGAAGTCCGACAGGCCCTTCACCGCTTCGAGCGTCTTGAGATGCTCGGAAAACGGGGTCGCGTCGGAGAGGACGATCTTCCGGTCGCCCGTGAAAGCCGAGACGATCTCGTCGTACGGGCCGGGAGCTGGTGTTGCGGCCTGGGCGCGACGGCCTTCGGCGCGCTCGAGCGTGGTCGGCCCGCTCACGTCGTCGTCGTCCAGCTCGCCGCTTCGCGGCCGGCGCCGGCTCTCGGCGCGCGCGCGCGGGCCCTCGACGGGCGGAAACTTCGATTCGAAGAGCGACTTCACGGCGTCGCCGATGAGCTTCTTCGCCACGATCTCGGCGCCCTGCTGCTCGCCCTCGAACACCATCTCGACCTTGCCCGTGATCGCGGGCAGCGCCGCGAAGAGGTCCACGAGGCGCGGCGCGACGACGGTCTCGCCGGTCGTCAGCGCCCGCCGCTCGAGGTTCGACACGAGCAGCTCGCGCGCCGCGATCGAGAGGCGCGCCGAGACGCCCGAGGACTGGTCGACGAGCTCGCTTTTCCGCGCGACGAAGGCGATCTCCTCGATGAGGAGCTTCACCTCGTCGCCGAGGAGCACCGTCAGCCCGGCCGCCTCGCGCTCGGTCCATGCTTCCTGGTCGGTGATGAGAGAGGCCGTCTTCGCATCGACGGGATAGTGCGTGAGGATCTGCGACGCGATGCGGTCCTTCAGCGGCGTGATGATGTTGCCGCGGTTCGTGTAGTCCTCGGGGTTCGCCGAGAAGACCATCAGGATGTCGAGCGGGATGCGCAGCGGGAAGCCGCGAATCTGGAGGTCGCGCTCCTCGAGGATGTTCAGGAGGCCGACCTGGATGCGCGGCTGCAGGTCGGGCAGCTCGTTGATCGCGAAGATCCCGCGGTTCGTGCGGGGCACGATGCCGTAGTGGATGACGTCCTCGTCCGCGAACGTCTTCTTGAGCGTGGCGGCCTTCACGGGATCGACGTCGCCGATGAGGTCGGCGATCGTGACGTCCGGCGTCGCGAGCTTCTCGCGGTAGCGCGCCGCGCGCGGCAGCCACGCGACGGGCAGGTCGTTTCCCGTGCTCGCCGCCATGCGGCGGCCGTACGCGGAGAACGGCGCGAACGGCGACTCGTTCAGCTCCGAGCCCGCGATGACGGGGATCTCCTCGTCGAGGAGGTTGACGAGCGCGCGCAGGAGGCGCGTCTTCGCCTGGCCGCGCAGGCCGAGAAGAATGATGTCGTGGCGCGCGAGGATCGCGTTCTGGAGCGCGGGGAGGACCGTCTTCTCGTAGCCGAGGATGCCGGGAAAGACGTTCTCGCCGCTCTTCAGCTTCGCGATGAGGTTGTCCCGCACCTCGTCCTTGACGGTCTTCGGCTCGTAGCCAGCCGTGATCAGCTCTCCGAGAGTGGTCGGGCGATCGAAGTTCGACGACATGCGGCCCCTTCCGTGCAGAGGGTACGACAGGACCGGACCCACAGGATGTCGAAACCGGCGGATGACATGATTGGGCGATGGATCTCAGGCGGGTGCTCGGCGTCGTAAGCGCGGCCTGCGAAGCCGCCGGCGCCCGTTGGGTGGTGATCGGCGGCGTTGCGATGAACGCCTACGGTCATGCGCGGGCTACCTACGACTTCGACGTGGCCTCCGAAGACAGGCGCCGTGGAGAGATTCTTCGAAGGCTTCGGGACGAGGGGTTCCGTGTCCTGAACGACGTTCCCGCATTTTCCAACCTATTGCACGCCGATCGCGAAATCGGACGCCTCGATTTCCTGTGGCTCGACGAAAAGACAGGCGAGCAGGTCTTCGGGGAGGCGCGCGCGCTTCCGACAGACGACGGCCCGCGCATCCCGGTAGCGTCTCCGGAGCACCTCGTCGGAATGAAAGTCGTCGCGATCGCGCAGCAGCCCACGCGCGTCTTTCGGGACGGTGCGGACCTACAATTTCTTCTCGCGGTTCCAGGAATCGACGATAATCGCGTCCGTGATTCCTTCGAAAGAGCCGGACTCCTGGAGCTTCTTGGACGTCTCCGGCCCTCCCGCGGATGATCCGGAGGGGCTCCGGTTCCCGCGCCCGACCGCGGAGGAGATGGAGGCGATGCGCAAGACGGACCCGGGCTCACTGCCTTGGGACGAGTATTTCGCCTTTCTGAAGCAGTTCACGCCGACGCGCGAGCAGCTCGAAGCCTTGCCGCTCTCGCCGGACGTCCCTCCCTTCCGGCTCGACTGACCCGTCACTCCCGGATTCGGACTGACCGGACCGGTCAGTGAAAGTTTCGGCCCAGTCAACCGGCCGAGAATTCCCGCACGGGATCGTCCGGCGGAATCACGGGCACGAGCGGGACGGACGCCGACGCGAACCGCGCGCCGAGCGCCTCCATCCGCTTCTTCGACCAGCCCGCGAACGTGTCTTCGACCGTGCCGTCCGGCGCGAGAAGGACGAGGAGCGGCACCGACTCGACGCGGAACGCATTCGAGGCCACGAACGTGGGCTCGGGATCGAGAAGGAGTTCGAACGTCGCCACGCCGTTCGCCGCGTAGTACGCACGGCCCGATGCCGCGTCGTCCTGCGAAACCCCCACGACGCGCACGGATTTCCCGCCATAGGACTCGTGAATGCGCTGCAGGTAAGGCCACGTGAGCTGGCAGATGGGGCAGCTCGTCTTGAAGAACGCGAGGAGGACGGGGAGGCCGTGCGAGGACGCGACGACGTCCCTCGTCGAAAGCGAGCCGCCCTCCGGGGTGCGGAACCGGGCGTCGGGCGCGGCGAGGCCTGCGAGCGATTCCATGCGGGGAGTGTATCCGGAGGGGTGCGCCGGGGTGTCAGTCCGCGTCGCCGGCCGCTCCCGCGGGAACGGGCGTCTGGCCCGACACCGCGCGAGGCCCGCCGGACGTGCCTTGCGTTGCCACGGCGACGCGCAGGGAGACGGCCTTCGCGCCTCCGGCTGCCGGGAGATAACGCGCGACGACGTGGTCTTTCGGTTTCAGCTCTTCGAACGTGGAGGGCTGCTTTCCCCGGATGACGGGAACGTCGGGCGCGACCGCGAGAGCGATCGTCTCGCGGGTCGCGGGCTTGCCCGTGACCACCGTCGTCTTCACCGACTCACGCACGAGCACGAGGCGCGAGGAAAAATCTACCCAGACGATCTCGCCCACGATGGTCTTCGACGCGGGCGCGGATTTCGCACCCGCCTCAGAAGGCGCGGTTTCGGGCCTGGCGGCGTCCTCGGGAGGGACAAGGAGTGCCAGAACGAGGACAAGGGCCGACATGCTCGTTATACGTGCATGAGCCATGCCGGGTTTGAAGGGAGACATTGCGCGGCCATTGGGGCGAAAACGGCGCGCCCGGGGCTCTTACGGACCATTTCCTGCCCCATTCAGTCGACGGGGGTCATCCAAATGGAACGATTCGGGCCGCCTCAGGCGGGCTTCTTCAAACCGAACTTTTCAAGCCGATATTGCAGCGTGCGGTACGTCAGCCCGAGGAGGCGGGCCGCCCGGGCGATGACCCATCCGGATTTCTCCATCGCCTGGACGATGAGCTGGCGCTCGAATTCTTCGATGTCGATTCCCTCGGCGGGAATGTCGAAACCATAGGGCCGCGCGGAGGGCGCGGTGCGGAGGCGCACGTCCGAGGGAAGGTCCTCCGGCCTGACGGTGCTCCCCTCGCAGAGAAGGACGGCACGCTCCACGAGGCTCTCCAGCTGGCGCACGTTGCCGGGCCACGGATGCCGCACGAGTAGGTCCATGGCTTCCGGCGAGATGGACGTCACGGCCGTGCCGTGCGACGCGTTCGCCTTGTCGAGAAAGCGGCTCACGAGCGCCTTGATGTCCGAGGCGCGCTCGCGGAGCGGCGGGAGGTCGACGGGAATCACGTTGAGGCGATAGAAGAGGTCCTCGCGGAACTGGCCCGTCTTCATCATCGCCTCGAGATCGCGGTTCGTGGCCGCGACGATGCGCACGTCCACGGGAATCGTCTCCGTGCCGCCCACGCGCTTGACCTCTTTTTCCTGCAGCGCGCGCAGGATCTTGCCCTGGAGCGGCAGGGTGAGATCCCCGATCTCGTCGAGAAACAGGGTCGAGCCGCTGGCCGCCTCGACGAGCCCGATCTTCTTCGCGTCGGCGCCCGTGAACGACCCTCTCTCGTGTCCGAACAGCTCGCTTTCGAGGAGGTTCTCCGGAATGGCGGCGCAATTCAGCGCGAAGAACGGCTTGGCGGAGCGAAGCGAGCGGGCGTGAATCGCGCGGGCGACGAGCTCCTTGCCCGTGCCGGATTCGCCGCGGATCAGGATCGTGGAGTTCGTCGGAGCGATTTTCTCCACGAGCCGGAACACGTCGCGCATGGGCGCGCTCTCGCCCACGATGGCCTCGAGCCCGTCGTTCTTCAGGCGCCGCTCGAGGCGGAGGTTCTTTTCGGCGAGCCGGAACGCCTCGACGGCCCGCTCGACGCGGAAGAGCAGCTCGTCGGCGACGACGGGTTTCGACATGTAGTCGAACGCGCCGAGACGGTGCGCCTCGCGCGCGCGCTCGACCGAGCCGTGCGCGGTCACGAGAATGACCTTCGGCGGAAGCGGCCCGTCCGCCAGTGAGCTCAGGCTCTTCACGACGTCCATGCCGGTGAGGCCCGGCATCTTGAGGTCGGTGAGAACGACCTCGGGGCGGATCTCGGCCGCCTTCGCGAGCGCCTCGCGTCCGTCCGCGGCGGCCGTGACTTTGTACCCCTCGTCTTCGAGGATCAGGGCCAGCGACTCGCGCTGGTGCTTCTCGTCGTCGACGATGAGGAGAGAGGCCTTCGGCTCCTTGATGTTCACGGTGCTCACGACGGAGAGATTACCCCGGAGGCCCTTCAGCCGCCGGCGGGCAGCGAGACGCGGAAGAGGGCGCCGGGACGTCCGTCCGCGCGCGGGCCCGCCGTGACCCGTCCGCCGTGCTCCTCGACGATTCGCTTGACCATCGCGAGGCCGAGGCCCACGCCGCCTTCCTTCTTCGAAAAGTAGGGATCGAAAAGACGGGGGAGGTCGGCGTCGGGAATCCCCGGCCCTTCGTCTTCGACCGAGAGAACGAGGCGCCGGCCTGACTCCTCGATCCCGCTCTCGGCGGAGAGGCGCACATGCAGCCGGCCGCCATGGCGTTCCATCGCCTGAATGCCGTTCTGCACCAGGTTCCATATCGAAGACTTGAGGAGGTTCGCGTCCGCCCGGAGGAGAGGCACGTCTCGAGGAATGTCTTCCTCGATCGCGACGTGGGCACGTGCCGCCGTCTCGGCGAGATCCGAGAGCGTGTGACGGACGAGAGCGGCGAGGTCCGTCGGCGCGAACGTGAGAGTGAGCGGCCGCCCGTAAGCGAGGAAGTTGTTGATGAGGATCGCGAGGCGGTTGATCTCCTCGCGAAGCGCCTCGATGCGCCCGCCGTAGGCTTCCGCGTCGGCCTCGTCGGCGGGGCGGTGGCGGCGCCTCAGGACGTCGAGCCCGAGGGAGAGGGCGTTCAGAGGGTTCTTGATTTCGTGTGCGAGACCGGAAGCGAGGTGGCCGATCTCGGCGCGCTTTTCGGCGCCCGCGAGGCGCACCTCGAGCTCCTGCCTTTCCCGGAGCTTCTCCGTCATGTGGTTGAACGTGGAGGCGAGCCGCCCGATCTCGTCGTCGCGATCGACCGGCACGGTGACGTCGAGCTGCCCTTCGGCCACCCGGGCGGCGCCGTCGGCCAGTTCGTCGAGGGGACGCGTCGCGTTGCGCGTGAGGACGAGCATGACCGCGAGGCCGAGCGCGAAGACACCGAGGAGCGCGAAGAGGCGGCGCCGGAAGTTGTCCGCGAGCTGGGCCCGGATGTTCTCGAGGTTGTAGGCGATCTCCACGTGCCCGCGGAGACGCCCGTCGATGACGATCGGCACGACGAGGTGGCGGTTCGTGGGCCCCGAGCCGATGACGCCCGAGATCACGATGTCCTTCGCGCTCGGCGTTTTCTTCGGATGCCGGCCGGCGGTTCCCGGAGGCGCGGCTTCCGTCAGCGGCCGGCCGGTTTCGTCCGCGACCTTGATGTTCTGGAGGCCGCGGGCACGGAGCGCCGCCGTGTAGTCTTCCAGCACCCGCGGGTCTTTCCAGCCCTCGGGGCCGATCTGGGTCGTCGCGACCTCGATGGCCTTCGCGACGGCCTGATAGGAACCGTCCGCCTCGTCGAGCGTCTCGTTGCGGGTCTGGAAGTAGACGAGCGTTTGGGCAATCGCGGCGAGAACGAGGATTCCCGCCCACGTCAGGCCGAGGCGCGTGGAAAGCCGGATTCCCCGGACGCGCGCGCCGCCGTTCAAGGCCGCCTCATGGGATCCCGAAAGTGCGAAACGTGAAGTAAATGCCGAAGGCGACGAGCAGCACGCCGGCGAAGATCGTCGAACGGGACGCCCACGCGCCCGCGCGGGAGCGCCAGCGATCGGCCAGCTCGATGAGGAGCGCGAACCACGAGAACACGCCGATGCCCACCCCGAGAGCGAAGCCGCCGGCCCCGGCCGGCGACGGCACGAACAGCCGGTGTCCGACGAGGAACGAGATGAAGAACGTCCAGTTCACGAAGAGAGCCGGGTTCGCGGCTCCCTGCAGGAGGCCCGTCAGCACGGGAAGCCGGACTAATCCTCCGCGCGCCTCGGAAGGATTGGGCGTGAAACCAAGGCGCGACTTTTCCGGGTCCGTCCGTCCCGCGTCGCGCCGAGCGTCCACGAGCAGGAGCTTCGCGCCGTAGGCCACGAGGAAGAGGGCGAGTGGCCCCTTCACCCACGGGTTCGTCACGACCTTCTCGAGGATCCAGCCGAGGCCGAGTCCGATGAGAGCGCAGATGAACGTGTCCACGGCCGCGCCGCCGAAGGCGACGCGGTAGGCATCCCGTCGGTGGCCCTGAAGGCTCTTTCGGAGGCACGTGACATTGAGGGGACCGGGCGGAATCGCGCCGATGAAACCGGCGAGAAAGCCCATCACCAGGGCCAGCGGGAAAGCCGCCACGGCCTCCATCCTCTCACGGTCCGTTTGCGGCTCCCGTCGCCGGGGCGTAGAGTGATCGCGTGAGACGCTTCCTCGTTTGCGCCGCCGCGGTCCCTCTTCTCGTTCTCGCGGGCAACCGCGCGCGCGCCCAGGAGCGCCTCGAATTCGAGCCGAAGGTCGGAGCCGTGGGCGGGCGGGTTGTCGTCAAGGCGGGCGTGCCCACGGGCGCGCGGCTCTTGATCGGCGGGAAGCCGGTCGGCGTCATCAAGGAGGCCGACGGCGTGTCGGCTTTCGTCGTGCCGCCCGGCCTTCCGAGCAGCGCGTTCCTCGAAATCGTGAGCGGAGGCAAAACGATTTCGAAAAGCGCCGTGCCCTTCATCGTTTCCGGCGCGTCGCTCGTGGCGCCGACGAAACTCATCGGCCTCAAGGAGGCGATCGACGTCTTCGGCTATTCCGACCCGCGCCCCGTGGGCGGAGAGAAGCCCGAGCCGAAAGCGCGACCCATCCTGAAGCTGGACGACGACGAAATTCTCACGATCGGCGAACCCTCGCCCTACCGGCTGGGGCCCGCGGTGGAGTTCGGCGATCTCGCGACCGCGGGCCACTCTCCGATGTCAGGCACGGGCCTCCTCATCACGGCGCGGCCGCCCAAGAGGAAGACGCCCGTTCCTCTCCCTCCTCCTCCGCCTGTGGACTGAGCGCACGCTCGCGCCGAGCGCCTCGCGGAGCACTCTTCCCACCGATCCCGGTTCCAGGAGAAACGCGTCGTGGCCGTGCGGCGAGCGCATTTCCGCGTACGACGCGCCGGCCTCTTCGACCCAACCCTTGACGACGTCGTCGGGGTAGAGGCCGTCGCCCGGAATGCCGACGCCGGTCACGCGCGCCGCGACGGGACGCAGGGCCGCAGAGGTGCCGCCGCGCCCGCGGCCGATGTCGTGAGCGTCCATCGCGCCAAGGAGCGTCTGGTAGCTCTTCGCGTCGAATCGCGCCACGAGCTTCGTTCCGTGGCGCGAGAGGTACGACTGCACGGCGAACGGCTCGTCCGCCCCGGCCTGCCGCCCGAAGCGGCTGTCGAGCTCCCGCGGCGAGCGGTAGGTCAGCATCCCGATCATCCGCGCGACCGCGAGACCGGCCTCCGGTCCGCCCGCGTCGAGCGCGCGGCGCTGGACGTGGTTCCAGCCGATCGCCCAGGCCGTGTGCGCCGCGGGTGCCGCGAAGACGACGGCGGAGCGGAAGAGCGAGGGGAAGGACGCGGCGAACTCCAGCGCGACCATTCCCCCGAGCGAGCCTCCGGTGACCAGAGCGAGAGAAAAAATGTCGAGAGAATTCAGAAGATTTTCTATGAGGTGTGCCTGGTCGCGCGTCGAGATGGAGGGATGCGCCGAGCGGCCATCTTCCTTTCTAAGAAATCTCTTGAATCCGGTGCCGTAGCACGACCCCAGCAGGTTCGGGCAGAGGACGGCCCACCTCGTGGTGTCGATCGCCAGGCCCGGTCCGATCACGCTTCCCTTCCATCCGCCGAGGGTCTCGGGCGAGCCCGTGAGCGCGTGGAAAACGAGAACGACGTTGTCCCTCGCCTCGTTGATGGTTCCCTCGAGAACGTACGCCTGCCGAACGTCCTTGAGGACCTCTCCGGACTCGAGCGCGAAGCGCGGCGTCACGTGGACGCGCGTCGCGGCGGCCGTCACGTTCGCACCGCCTGGCGAAGAGCCTGGTCGATGTCCTGGGTCAGGTCGAGCGCGTCTTCGATGCCGACGGAGAGACGGATGAGATCCGGCGTGACGCCGGCGGTCGCCCGGTCCTCGGGCGCCAGCTGCTCGTGCGTCGTCGACCACGGGTGAATCACGAGGCTCTTGGCGTCGCCCACGTTCGCGACGAGGGAGAAGAGCTTCAGGTTCGCGATCACCTTCTTCGCCTCTTCTTCGCCGCCCTTCACGCCGAAGGTCAGGACGCCGCCGAAGCCGCCCTCGAGGTACCGCGTCGCGGGCTCGTGCGCGGGGTGCGACGGCAGGCCGGGGTACCGCACCCACGAGATGGCGGGATGAGCCTCGAGAAAGCGCGCGACCGTGAGCGCGTTCTCGCTGTGGCGCTGGATGCGGAGATGGAGCGATTCGAGCCCCTGGAGAAACAGGAACGAGTTGAAGGGCGACAGCGACGCGCCGAGGTCGCGCAGGAGGACGACGCGGAGGCGAATCGCGAAGGCGGCCGCGCCAAACGCGTCCGCGAACGAGAGCCCGTGGTACGCGGGCTCGGGATCCTTGTAGAAGGCCTTGAAACGGGGATTCGTTCCCCAGTCGAACGTCCCGCCGTCCACGACCGCGCCGCCGATCGCCGTCCCGTGGCCCCCGATCCACTTCGTGGCCGAGTGAAGGACGATGTCCGCCCCGTGCTCTAGGGGTCTGCAGAGGAGCGGCGTCGCGAACGTGTTGTCGACGACGAGAGGGACCCCCGCGTCGTGGGCGACCTTCGCGAGGGCCTCGAAGTCGGGCACGTCGAGCTTCGGGTTGCCGATCGTCTCGACGTAGACAGCGCGCGTCGTGTCGTCGATTGCGGCGGCGACCTTTCGCGGGTCGTTCGCGTCGACGAACTTCGTCCGGATGCCGAGGCGGGGCAACGTGTGCTGGAAGAGCGTGAACGTGCCGCCATAGAGCGCCGACGACGAGACGAGGGAATCGCCGGCCTGCGCGAGATTCAGGATCGCGAGCGTCTGGGCGGCCTGGCCGGACGCCGTCGCGACCGCCGCCACGCCCCCTTCGAGAGCCGCGAGGCGGCGCTCGAAGACGTCGTTCGTGGGGTTCATGAGGCGCGTGTAGATGTTTCCGAATTCGCGCAGGCCGAAGAGGTTCGCGGCGTGCTCGGGCCCGTTGAACACGTAGGACGTCGTCGCGTAGATCGGCACGGCCCGCGCGTTCGTGGCCGGGTCCGCAGTCTCCTGCGCGGCGTGCACGGCGAGGGTTCCGGGGCGGTAGCGGGGTTTCGGCTCGGTGGTGGTCGACATCGGTTGCTCCTTTTCGTTCGTCTCTGAATTTCGGACACAAAAAAAACCGGCCCTCTCGCGTGAGAGGGCCGGTTGGGGAATCCGATGAGCCTGTGCTCCCGGTTCGCCTGGTTTCGCGGGGTCTTAGGTCGGTTCAGACCTCACGAAGCCGCCGTCCGTCTCCCGCATGGGAGCGCCGGACATCGAACACATGCACATGCAAATTCGAACCGCGGCGGAATCCGCGATAAAGAAGGCGGGGGCGAGGCGGTTCGACATGTTCGGGCGACCTTAGAGACGTCGGATCAGTTGGTCAAGAGAATAAAAAGCAGAAAGCGGGTTTCACTAGCGTCCGCGGCCGTAGCCGCCGCCGCCACCACCGCCGCCGTAACCACCGCGGCCACCGCCACCGCCGCCGCCGCCCGTGCGGGGCTCCTGCGGGCGCGCCTCGTTGACGCGGAGGGCGCGGCCTTCGAGCTCCTGGCCGTTCAGGGCGCCCATGGCCTTCTGTCCGTCGGCATCGGACATCTCGACGAAGCCGAATCCCTTGGACTGGCCGGTATCGCGGTCCGAGATGACGCGGGCCGACTCGACGGCACCGTACGCCTCGAACATGGACCGGAGCGTGTTGTCGTTGACGGAGTAGGAGAGGTTTCCGACGTAGAGCTTCATGGAATGAGAATCCTTCGCAACAGATGCGTTCTGGTAGAGCCTCTCGCGTCGATCAGGCGGGAAGCGGGTTCGGGAGATGGTGAGAAGGAAACATGTCGGAATCGGCGTGGACGAAAGAATTGCATCACGCCCGGGAAGCCAAAGTCAAATTGAAATCGGGGCGCTTACGCATGGCGTAGGCTGTCGGGATGCCGATCCTGGAGTTCCCCCTCGACCTTCCTGGCGTCACACGCGGAGCATTGTGGGAGTTTCACCGTGACCCCGCGGCGCTCGAGCGGCTCACGCCGCCCGAGAAGAAGATTCGGGTCGTCGAGCGGCCCAAGGAAATGTATGCGGGCGCCCGCGTCGTCCTCTCGGTCCGGCAGTTCGGGCTCTGGCTGACGTGGATCTCCCTCATCGAGACCTGGGAGCCCGAGACGCGGTTCGTGGACGTGCAGGAGAAGGGACCGTTCGCCTCGTGGCGGCACGAGCACCTCTTTTTCGAAGGCCGGCTCCTCGACCGGGTGACCTACGAGGTGCCGCTCGCGATGGTCGGCGGGAGGCTCGCGGACCGCGCGCTCGTCAGGCCCGAGCTCGAGCGGATGTTCGCCCACCGGCATCGGGTCACGGCCGCCGCACTCCGTCCCGTGGCGTGAACGGATGCTTCCGGGGAACTTCCGGCCGCCCTCGAGGTCGAACACCGTGGAGACCATGCGATGCCCGCCCGGATTCTCGCCTTCGACGCCTCTCGGGGCGGGGAACCGCGTGTGAGAATGGCGCCCGTGAAGACCGCGGCGGCCCCGGCTCCACGCCATCCGGTCGAGCGCGACTGGCCCGGGGACGAGATCGCCCTCAGCCGTTTTCTCGCGGGGGACGTCCTCGGGTTCGAGCAGATCGTCCGCTACTACTCCACGATGGTCTTTTCGCTCGCGGCGCGCCTCGTCGGCCCCGCGGACGCGGAAGACGTCGTGCAGGAGACGTTCCTGCGCGCCTATCACGGGCTCGGAAAATTTCGCGGCGAGTCGAGCCTGAAGACGTGGCTCTACGCGATCGCCCTGAATCGCGCGCGGGCCCGCATGGGAACGCTCGGACGCCTCCGCGCCGTGTTCACCCAGGGCCGTTCCCGGGAAGATGACCCCTTCGCGAGCCTCGACGACGCGGCCGACCCCGCCGCCAGCCCCGAGGAAAACGCCGTCCTCAAGGAGCGCCGGGTGCGTCTTCGCGCGGCGATCCGCGCGCTGCCCGAGGAGTTTCGCGCCGCCGTCCTCCTGCGCGACCTCGAGGGGCTCTCGTACGAAGAAGTCGCCGACGTGCTCGCGGTACCGATCGGAACCGTGCGCAGCCGTCTCGCGCGCGGCCGCGCGCTCCTGAAGGAGAAACTCTCGTGAGCGGCGAGCAGCTCGACCTCCTGATTTCCCGCTCTCTCGACGGCGACCTCTCGCCCGAGGAGCAGCGCGACCTCGAAACCGTCCTCGCGAACGACGCGGCGGCCCGCCGGAGACAGGAAGAGATGGCCGGCCTCGTGGCGGAGGCCCGAGCCCTTCCGTCGCCCGCGCCGCCCTTCGCCCTCTCGACCCGCGTGAACGCGAACGTGTCCGAAAAGGCCGCGCGCGGCGGCTCGATCCTCAATCGGTTCGGTTTCTACCCGCCGCCCGGTATGGCCATCGGTGCGATGGTGGTTCTCGCGATCGGCGCCGTGGCTGTCACCGTGATGAATCCGGCGCCAAGGCGGGTGGCAACGACGATCGCGGAACGCGCCGACGGGCCGGTCGACGTGTTTTTCCAGGATGGCACGCGCGCGAAAGACGCCGCGAAGAAGGCTGCCGCCTCCCCCAGCGAGTCCGTTGGCGCGAAGATCGCGTCGAAGGAGAAGGCGCGGGAGGAAGGCGCGGTCGCTCGGTCCGCGCCGGCCGGGATCGTCGAGTCGAAGCAGGTCGCGTCTGTCGTCGCCTCGAACGAGCCGGCGCTGGACGAGAAGCGGCACGACAAGCTGGCCGACAAGCAGAACAAGCTCTCGAAGAGCGAAGCGGATGCGGACGCGGACGGCACGCGGACCCGCCAGGCATCGGTGGAATCGCCCGCTCTCTCGGCCGCGGCCCCGCAGGCGGCGGGGGGTATTTCTCCCGCGGCTCCCGCGGCCCCATCTCCCGCTGTTCGGGCCATGAAATCCGTGGAGACTCGCACCTGGTCGGTCGCGATTCGGGGCGAAGGCGCGAAGCGATGGATGCTGCGCCGCGCGCCAGAGGGACGGCCGTCGTCGTCGGCTCAACCCTCGTCGTTCCGCGTCACGCTCGACGCGGAGGGCCGCGTGACCGCGGCGCGCGCGCTCGACGCGCGCCCGGCACAGCCCGCGCTCCTGGAGTTCGTGCGCGGTCTCGTCTTCGCTCCGGTGGCGAGCGGCACGGCGAACGCGGTGGGGACCGTTGCCGACGGGCTTGTCCGGGACCGTGAGCAGAAAGCGAAGGACGAGCGCACGGAACCGCTTCTCCAGAAGAAGGCCGACAAGAACGCCGAGAATCCGGCGGAGATCGAGGTCGAGGTTTCGGCGCACTGAATGGCCGACTTCCCCTGATTTGACGCGGCTCGCAGCGCCCCCTAGACTCCCGTTCCCTTCGGAAGCGAGCCGAAGTAGCTCAGTTGGTAGAGCAACTGATTCGTAATCAGTAGGTCCCCGGTTCAAGTCCGGGCTTCGGCTCCAAGCTTTCGGGCGACGCGGGAGGCGGACAGGCGACAATCCCGCCATGTTGCTCCTCAATCCCAGGCGCTCCCTCCCGCTGCCGCTCGACCCGCAATCTCGGGAGCTCGTCGAGAAGACGATCGCGTTCTTCGAGACGAAGGGGAAGACGGCACTCAAGCGCGACGACCTCGAGCGGACGTGGTACGCGGACTTTCTCGCCTTCGTGACGAAGGAGAAGCTGTTCGCGACGTTTCTCACGCCTTCGCCCTACGGCGCCGCGTCCCGCTGGGACACCTATCGCAACTGCGCTCTCAATGAGGTCCTCGCGTTCTACGGCCTGCCGTACTGGTACACGTGGCAGGTGACGATCCTCGGGCTAGGACCCTTCTGGATGAGCGGGAACGAGGCGGCGAAGAAGGAGACGGCTCGCCTCCTCGAAGGCGGTGGGATCTTCGGCTTCGGTCTGTCGGAGAAGGAGCACGGCGCCGACATCTATTCGACCGGCATGCAGCTCGTTCCCGCCGGCGCGGGAACGTACGTGGCGCGCGGGGAGAAGTACTACATCGGGAACGGGAACGAGGCCGCGCGGCTCTCGGTCTTCGGAAAGATCGCGGGGACGGACGAGTACGTCTTCTTCGCCGTCGACCCGAAGCGCGCCGGATACGAGCTCGTCCGAAACGTCGTCGCGAGCCAGTCCTACGTCGCGGAGTTCAACCTTCGCGACTACGCGGTCACGGAGGCCGAGATTCTCCTCCGCGGCCCGGCGGCGTGGGAC
>JARXKK010000065.1:12011-17460 GCA_030278895.1 Acidobacteriota bacterium | reverse complement strand
CCTACGCCGTCGTCTTGTGGAAGCGCGAGACCGCGAGCGCGATGATCGCGAGCGTGTAGAAGGTGAGCCACGCGACCGGCTCCCACAGCTCCATCAGGCCCGCGCCACGCAGGACGATGCCGCGAACGACCTGGATGAAGTACTTCGCCGGAATGAGGTAGGTGACGTACTGGAAGAACTTCGGCATGCCGTCGATCGGGAACACGTAGCCCGACAGGAACACGAACGGCAGGAGAAAGAAGAACGACATCTGCATCGCCTGCATTTGTGTCGACGCGATCGTGGAAAGCAGCATGCCGAGCCCGAGGACTGCCGCGATGAACATGAGCCCGACGAGGTACAGCTCGACGATGCTTCCCGCGATCGGCACCTGGAAGAGAAAACGCATGAGGACGATGATGAGCGTGAGCTGGAAGACGCCGATCACGACGAACGGCGCGATCTTCCCGAGGATGAGCTCGACGCGCGTCACGGGCGTGACCTGAAGCTGCTCCAGCGTCCCACGTTCCCTCTCGCGGACGATCGCCATCGCCGTGAACTGGATGAGCGTGAACGTGAGGAGGATCGCGATGAGACCGGGGATGATGAACGTGGCCGTGCGAAGGTCGGGGTTGTACCAGGGCCTCACGCGGAGGTCGACGGGTGGGCCGGATTCCTTCCAGCCGGCCTTCGCCGCGAGCGTCCGGAGCGAGAGCTGGCTCGAGATGCCGCCCGCGATCGCCATCGCCTGGCTCGCGGTCGTCGTGTCGGAGGCATTCACGACGAGGAGCGCCTTCGCGCTCGTGCCGCGCCGGCGGTTTTTCCCGTAGTCGCGGTCGATCACGAGGCCGACCGAAGCGTGGCCCGCGTCGATCTCGTGGCGCAGCTCGTTCTCGGAGCCGACGTTTTTCACGATGTCGAAGTACTCGCTCGCCGTCATCTTCGCGACGAGCTCGCGGCTGTCGTAAGACCTGTCCTCGTCGAGGACGACGGTCTTCAGGTGCTTGACGTCGTAATTGATCGCGTACCCGAAGATCATCGTCTGGAGGATCGGCACCATCACGATCATTCGGAGCGTGATCTTGTCGCGGCCGAGCTGGAGGAACTCCTTGCGGACGAGGGCGAGAAGTCTCGACATCGTCTCCTCCTCAGGCCGCCGCCGTGTGCGCTTGCGGGGTCGCGCTCCGGGCGAGAGATACGAAGACGTCCTCGAGCGAGGGCTCGGCGTCTGCGGGCACGCCGAACCGCGCGAGGAGCTGCACGGCTTCGGGCCCTGCGCCCGACCGGGCCACGGCGCGCAGCCGCCGGCCGAAGAGATACGCATCCTCGAGGGCCGCGTCGCCCCGCACCGAGGCGAGCGCCGCGAACGGCTCGGAAAGAAGCGGCACCTCGAGGAGCCTCCCGGAGAGCGATGCCTTGAGGTCAGCGGGGCTGCCCGAGGCGATCAGTCTTCCGTCGAGGATGAATGCGAGACGGTCGCACTGCTCGGCCTCGTCCATGTAGTGCGTCGTGACGAGGACCGTCATTCCGCGCGAGGCGGCGAGCTCGTAGATGAGGTCCCAGAAGAGGCGCCGCCCCTTGGGGTCGACGCCGCCGGTCGGCTCGTCGAGGAAGAGCAGTTCGGGCTCGTGGAGGAGAGCCGCCGCGAGCGCGACGCGCTGCCGCTGGCCCGTCGAGAGGCCTTCCGTCAGCTCGCCGAGAATCGGCTCGAAACGCAGGCGCGACGAGAGTGCGCCGATCCGGTCGGCGAGGCGTGCGCGTGAGAGGCCGTAAATCGACCCGAAGAACTCGAGGTTCTCGCGCACCGTGAGGTCGAGGTAGAGCGAGAACTTCTGGCTCATGTATCCGAGGCGCTTTTTCCACTCCTCCGTGTTCTTCGCGACGTCGAGGCCGCCGAAGCCGGTCGCGGTGCCGGACGTCGGCTCGAGCAGGCCCGTCAGCATCCGGATCGTCGTGGACTTGCCCGACCCGTTCGGGCCGAGGAAGCCGAAGACCTTCCCGCGGGGGATCTCGAACGACACGCGGTCGACGGCGGTGAACGTCCCGAACGTACGCGTCAGGTTCTCGCAGCGGAGGAGAATTTCAGAGGAGGAAGAGGAAGATTTCTTAGAAGGTGAAGAGGGGGAGGGAGAAAGAGAAGAAGCGGAGGAGCTGTAGAAGATGAACGCGTCCTCGAGCGTCGCTCCCTTTCCTGGCAGCTTTCCCAGGATCTCCTCGCGCGTACCCGTCGCCACGATACGTCCCTCGTCGAGGAACGCGATCCGGCTCGCGTACTCGGCCTCGTCCATGTAAGGGGTCGAGACGACGATCGTGAGGCCCTCGTGGTGGAGGGCGTTCAGGACCTGCCAGAACTCGCGGCGCGACACGGGGTCGACGCCCGTCGTCGGCTCGTCGAGGAGGAGCAGCGCGGGACGCGTCAGGAGCGCCGCGACGAGGGCCAGCTTCTGCTTCATTCCGCCCGAGAGCGCGCCCGCGAGGCGCGTGCCGAAGCGGTCGAGACCGACTCGAGCAAGCAGGTCTTTTGAGCGGGAGGCGCCCTCGTCGGGCGGCACCGAGTAGAGCCGCGCCCGGAGCGCGAGGTTCTCGTCCACGGTGAGGTCCTCGTAGAGCGAGAAGCGCTGGGGGACGAGGCCGAAGGGGACGTCGTCCCTCACGGCGCGTCCGGACGTCGGTTGGAGGAGGCCCGCGACGATCCGAAAGAACGTCGTCTTGCCGGCGCCGTCGGGCCCGATGAGCGCGAACATCTCACCCCGCGCGATCGAGAGGTCGATCCCGTTGAGAGCCGGGCGGTCGCCGAAGCTCCGGACGAGCTTCTCGGCGCGGATCACTTGGCGGGGCTCGCGGGGCTCTCCGCGATCTTGACGCGCACGTCGGCCGGCTGGCCGGGCACGAGGGGCGCGTTCCAGCCGGCATCGAGGTCGACCTTCGCGGCATAGACGAGATTCACGCGTTCCCGGGGCGTATCGACCGGCTTCGGCGTGAACTCGGCGTCGGGCGAGATCTCCGTGACCCTCGCGGGAAACACCTTTCCGGGAAACGCGTCGACGGTCACCTCGGCGGGACTGCCCGAGAGCACCCGACCAAGCTGCTTCTCGGGGATGAACGTGCGGACGTAGAGACGGTTCGAAAAGGCGAGCGTCACGGCGGGCTGGCCGGGGCCGAGAAGGAGGCCCGGCTCGGCCATGCGGTGGAGGATCACGCCGTCCGCGGGCGCGCGGATCTCGGCCTCTCGCGCCACGGACTCGGACTGCTTGAGGACGGTCTGCGCGCGGGAGACGTCCGCGCGCGCCTGCTCGGTCTGAAACTGCCGGAAGCCCTCGCGGGCGAGCAGCAGCTTCTCCTGGCTCATTTTGAGGTTGGCTTGCGCGCGTACGAGATTCGTGCGCGCAATTTCCAGGTCGCGAAGAGTTCCTACTTTCTTGGAAAGTAAAATCTCCTGGCGCTCGAGCTCCGGCTTCGCAAGCTCGACTCCCGCGCGACGGTCCGCGACTTCTTCTTCAGCAGCTCTTATCTCCGCCGCCCGGCTTCCGCCCTTCATGTCGTTCAGTCTGGCTTCCGCCGACTGCAGCGCCCGCGCGTCGCGCTCCGGCGCGAGCCCGGTCTCCCCGAGGTCGAGGCGGGCGATGAGGTCGCCCGCTTTCACGCGGTCGCCCTCCCGGACCTTCACCTCGACCACGCGGCCCGCGACTTTAGGCGCGAGGTCGACCATGGGCGCCTCGAGGCGGCCGTTGAGGCGGACGACACTTGGGTCGCCGCCGTTCCGGCAGGCGGTGGATGCGACGACGACGGCGGCGAACGCGGACGCGGCGGCCAGGGCGACGGGTCGCGTGGAAGTCCTCATGGCGCGACTCTACATCCCCGCCCGGGCCGAGGTTTCGAGGCGCGCCTTCGCGACCTGCGCCGGCTCGAGGCCGCGCGCGCGCCGGTAGATTCTGCCGGCGGCGGCCTGGATGTCGTCGAAGAGCGAATATGCGACGGGAGTCGCGAGAAGCGTGAGAAGAAGGGCAAACGTCTGGCCGCCCGCGATGACGGATCCGATCGCGCGGTTCGTGCCGGCGCCCGGTCCCGACGAGACGAGGAGCGGGAGCATGCCCGCGACGAAGGCGAGCGTCGTCATGAGGATCGGGCGGAGGCGCTCGCGGCTCGCGAGGACGACGGCTTCGTCGCGGTCCATGCCCCGCTCGCGGAGCTGGTTTGCAAATTCGACCTGAAGGATCGAATTCTTCTTGACGACGCCGAAGAGAACGAGGATGCCGAGCGACGTGAAGATGTTCACGCTCTGACCGAAGATCAGGATCGACAGAAGAGCGAACGGCACCGTCAGCGGAAGAGCGAGGAGGATCGTGACGGGGTGGAGCCAGCTCTCGAACTGCGCCGCGAGAATCAGGTACATGAAGACGACGGAGAGCCCGAACGCGAGCAGGAAGTTCTCCGCGGCGCGGCCCTGCTCCTTCGACCGTCCGACGAACCGGTACGTGTACGACGGGTCGAGCTTGAGCGCCTTGGTCTCGTTCACGAGGAGGTCGATCGCGTTCTGGGACGAGAACCCGGGATTCATGTTCGCGAGGATCGTGACCTGGCGCCGGCGGTTCAGCCGCCGGATCTCCGACGGGCCGACGCCTGTCCGGAACGACGTCACGTCCTCGAGAGGCACCGCGCCGAGGCGGTTCGAAGGCACGTTGAAGCGCTTGAGGCTGTTCTCGTCCGCGCGGTCCTCGGGCCGCGCGCGGAGGTACACGTCGTACTGTTCGCCGCCGTCGTCGAAGGAGGAGACCTTCTCGCCGCCGACGAGGACGCGGAGCGTGTCGGCGACGTCCGCGACGGAGACGCCGAGGTCCGACGCCTTCGAGCGCTCGACCGTGACGCCGAGCTCGGGCCTGCCGAAGATGAGCGACGAGTCGACGTCGACGATCCCCGGCACGGTCCGCAGCTTCGCCATGAGGGCGTCCGAGATCGTCGCGAGCTGGTTCAGGTCCGGCCCGTTGATGACGTACATGATCTCGGCGTTCTTCTGGCCGCTCGAGAAGGCGTTCACGTACGAGACGTCCGTCCGAAGCTTCCGGTCCGCGTACCGCGGGAGGATCTCCTTGCGGACACGGTCCATGAGGCCCGTCTGCGGCAGCTTGCGCTTGTTCGTGTCCACGAGCTTTACGTAGACGGCGCCGAGGTTCGGGGTCTTCGCGTCGTCCCCGCCCACGGTCAGGAGCGTGTACTCGACGCCGGGGAGCTCCTTGACGTCCTTGCTGATGCGGTTGCCGATGAGCGCGGTTGCCTCGAGCGTCGTGCCCTCGGGTGCGCGGAAGTTCACCTCGAACTGCGACTCGTCGTCGTAGGGGAGGAAGTTTTTCGGGACCAGCTCGAAGAGGATCGGCACCGTCAGAAGGGAGAGCACGCAGACGAGGACGATCGCCCAGCGGTGTGCCATCGACCACCTGAGCATCGCGACGTACGTCCGGTCGATGACGGCGTA
>JARXKK010000065.1:0-11911 GCA_030278895.1 Acidobacteriota bacterium | reverse complement strand
GAGACCAGCAATGAGACGAGAATCGCGAACGCCATCGTGAGGCCGAAGGAGTTCATGAACCGCCCGACGATGCCGCCCATGAACGCGACGGGGAGGAACACGGCCACGAGCGAAAGCGTCGTCGCGAGGACGGCGAGGCCGATCTCCTTCGTCGCGTCGATCGCGGCCTGGAACGGCGCGACGTGCTTCTCCTCGATGAAGCGAAAGATGTTCTCGAGGACGACGATCGCGTCGTCGATCACGATGCCGACCGCGAGCGTCAGCGCGAGGAGTGTCAGGACGTTCAGCGTGAAGCCCATCGCGTACATGAGGGCGTACGTCGAGACGATGGACACCGGGATCGCGACCGCCGCGATGAGCGTCGAGCGGAGGTTGCCGAGGAAGAGAAGGACGACGAGCGCGGCGAGGAACCCGCCGAGGATGAGGTGCTCCTGCACGGTGTCGACCGCGGCCTTGATGAACTGCGACTGGTCGCGGACGATTTCGGTCGCGTAGCCCGTCGGGAGCTGCGGAGCGATCTCGGCGATGCGCTCCTTGATCGCGCTGATGACGGCGACCGTGTTCGTGCCGGATTGCTTCCGGACCGAGAGGACGACCGTCGGGATCGCGTCCTTCGAGGCGGCGCGCTCGGCGTCCTCCTCGGAGTCCTCTACGTGCGCGACGTCGCCGACGCGCACGGGAAGCCCGTCCCGCTGGGTGATGAAGATCTGCTCGAACTCTTTCGCGTTCGCGACGCGGCCGTAGACGCGCACGGTCGCCTCGTTCGCGCCGGCCTTGAGCGTTCCCCCCGGGATCTTGACGTTCTGCGTCTGGAGGGCGCGGCGCACGTCCACGGCGGAGAGCCGGTAGGCCTTCATGCGCTCGGTGTCGAGCCGCACGTTGATGCGGCGCGAGCGCCCGCCGAGGACCGTGACCTGGCCGACGCCGCTCACCGACTCGATCTGGCGGCGGAAGACCTTGTCGGCGAATTCGGTCGTCTCGCGCAGAGTCCGGTTGCCCGACAGCGCGATGGAGAGCACGGGCGTGGCGTCCGGGTCGAGCTTCTCGACGATGGGCTGGTCGATGTCGCGCGGCAGCTCCGCGAGGACCCGGTTGACCTTGTCGCGGACCTCCTGCGCGGCCACGTCCACGTTCTTCTCGAGGACGAACGTCACGAACACCTGCGAGATGCCTTCGGACGACACGGACTGGAGGTCGTCGATGCCCGCGATCGTGTTGATCGACTCTTCGATCTTGTCCGTGACCTCGGTCTCGACCTCCTCGGGCGCGGCCCCCGGGAGGCGCGTGATGACGGCGACGGTCGGGAAGTCGACACGCGGGTAGCGGTCGACGCCGAGGCGCGTGTAGCCGACGCCTCCGACGACGACGAGGGCGATGACGAGAACCGACGCGAAGACGGGCCGGCGGACGCAGAGACGCGCGAGTGCCTGCACGCCGTCTCCTTACCGGCCGGACGGCGGAGGCGAGGCGAGGACCTCGAGTCCGTCGGCGAGCCTGCGGTCGGGGTTGACGACGACGCGGTCGCCGGCGGTGACGCCGGTTCGGATCTCGACGCCGTCTCCGTAGCGATCGCCGAGCGCGACGATGCGTTCGACGATGCGGTCCCTGCCGAGGACGAAGACGCGCGAGACGCCCGAGTCGGTCACGACGGCTGCCGCCGGGACGAGGAGGGTGGACTCCTTCTTCGGGAGCTCGACGCGCGCCGTCACGAAGAGGCCGGGCTTCAGGAGATGGTCGGGGTTCGCGACGATCGCCTCGACGACGAGCGTACGGGCGTCGCTCCGCAGCGACGGCCCGATGTAGCGCACGATCGCGTCGAACCCCCGGTCGGGAAAGGACTGGACGTTGAGGCGGGCCTTCTGGCCCACCCTGATCGCCTGCACCGCGGCCTCGGGAATCGCGAGCTCGGCTCTGAGCGGGTCGATTTTCACGAGCCCGCAGATCGACTGGCCGCGGCGCACGAAGGCGCCGGCGGGGATCTTCTTCTCCGTCACGACGCCGGAAAACGGCGCGCGGATCGTGCAGTCCTGGAAGCCCTTCTCGGCGAGCGCGAGGGATGCGGCCGCGAGGTCGAGATCCGTGCCTTTGCGCTGGTCTTCGGCCTTCGCGACGACCTGCTTCCGGCGCAGCTCGGCGTAACGCTCGACCTCTGCCTTCGCCCACGCGAGGTTCGCGCGCGCCTGGTCGAGCAGGGCCTTCGCCTCGCGTTCGTCGAGCGTCGCGAGGATGGCGCCCTTCTCGACGAACGTGCCGCGCTCCACGCGAACGCTTGCGACGTTTCCGTCGCGCTCGGAAGCCACGTCCGCCGCCTCGTCCGCGGTGAGGGCGCCCGTCACCTCCAGAATGCGCGGGAGGACGCGGCTCTCGACCGTCGCGGCCTGGACCGCGATCGGGGCAGGCGTCGGCAGGGCCGCGTTCGCGCGTCCGTTCGCGCCTCGCGAGCAGGCCGCCGAGGCGAGCGCGCCGCCTGCCGCGAGCGAGATCGCGAGAATCCTCGAAACATTCGGTCGGACCATGTTCAGCGTCCCCCATCGGCCCTGAAGGCCGGTGCGTCGTCCTTGATCTCGATGCGGCGCTCGTCGAGAAGGACTCCCGTGGAACGCGCGAAGTCGGTCAGGGCCTTGCGGTAGTCGGTGAGCGCGGCCGTCTCCGTGAGCGAGGCCTGCGCGAGATCGTTCTGGCGGGTGAGGACGAAGAAGTTCGTCGAGAGGCCGACGCCGTAGCGCTCCTGCTCGGCGCGGAGCTGCGTCTCGGCCGCCTCGCGCCCGGCCTTCGCGGCTTCGATGCGCGCGGCGGCGGTCTCGAGCGTGAGCGCGGCGTTGCGCACGTCGACGGCGACGCGCTGCCTCTGCTGGGAAAGCGACGTCACGGCCTGGCTCTTCTGCGCCTTCGCGATCGCGGTGTCGCCGCGGGCGACGCGGTTCAGGATCGGGACCCCGACCGAGACGCCGATCGACGCGTCGGGGAACCGCCCCTCGCCGATCGTGCCCAGCGAGCGTCCGAGGCCGCCGTTCAAAGCGTCCGGCACGGCGACGGGCTGTCCGGTGAAGCCGATTGAGGGAGCGTTCGGATTCAGGTCGCCCGCGAGGCCGCGGCGTCCGTAAGAGGCGACGAGGTCCACCTGCGGGAGGATTCGGCTCTTCGCGAAGGCGACGTCCACGTCCCGCTCGGCGACCCGGGCCGAGGCCTCGGCGATCTCCGGACGGCGGGCGTCGGCCTCCTTCAGCGCGGCCGCGAGGTCGACGCGGCGAAGGTCGGTTTCGGGCCTGTCGGCGGGAAGAAGCCGCTGGTTCCAGAGCGGATCGTTCTCGTCATCGAGGAGAAGAAGCTTGAGGAGGAGCTCGGCCCGGCGCGCGGATTCCTGAGATGCGTACAGGTCGCCCTTGCGGCGCTCGAGCTCGGCGATGGGCTGCGCGATTTCGGACTCCGCGAGCGTTCCGACCTCGATCTTCGTCTTCGTGTCGTCGCGCTGGTCCCCGGCGAGCCTCACGCTCGCCTCCCGCACGAGGACGTCGCGCCTTGCCGCCACGAGCGACCAGTACGCGCGCTCGACGGACGCCACGGCCTCGGTCACGACGCGGCGCAGGCTGGCCGATCCGCGTTCGCGATCGATGCGGGCGATGCGCAGGGCTCGCCGAGCCGGGTCCAGGGAGAGCCCCTGGAGAAGCGGCTGGCGCACGTCGATGCCGATCGATGTGCTCCAGGCAGGAGACAGGACCGTGAAGAACGAGTTCGTGAGATCCCTCGAGCCGGAAGCGGACACGTTCACGGTGGCGCCCGTTGGGAGAAGCTGGCCGATGCTCGCGGACGTCGAGAAGCCTTCGGCCGAGGGTGAGATCTCGCCCGCCGGCGCCCCGGACAGGAGCGAGTTCACCGGATCCGTGTGACTGCGGTAGCGCGCGTCGAGGCGGAAGGACGGATCGTACGAGCCCTCGGACCTGAGAACCACTGCGTCCGTGATCCGAAACGCATCGCGTTCGAACGCGATCTCGTGGTTCCGGGCGAGCGCCCGCGCCGTCGCGTCGGCGAGCGAGAGCGGCACGCCGGCCGGAGAGTCGGGAGCGTTCACGGGCTGCGCCGCGACGGGAAACACGAGAAGCGAGAGGGTCAGGGCGAGGACCTTTCGAATCACGAAGGTCTCCTTTCGGCGTCGGGGCTTTTCGCGCCGCGAGGCTCTTGCGTCTCGATCGGACGCAGGCTCGCCTTCTGGAGGCGAGGGTCGATGGTTTCGGCGAGGCGCTCGAAAAGCGCTCCGTTCGTCGCGAGGAGAGCGGCACGCTCGGCGCTCGTCAGCTCCACGCCGCAGTCGGCGAGCTTGCCGAGCGTGCCCTGCGGATCCCGCCGGAATTCCCGGCGCAGCTCTTCGTCGGTCGCGAGTCTCCCGAAGATCATTTCCACGCATTTCTGGGACATGGCGGCAGTCTCCCGGGCGCGTCTCTTCACGCTCCATGCCACGCGCAGACTCTAGGTCCGAAGAGCACCTAAGATCTTCTTAGAAGGTAATTTGGCGGGGCCGCGTAGAGGCGCTTCGAGTGAGGCTCGGCGGGGTGCGCTGGCGCGAAATCGACACTTTGAGCGTCACTGGCCGCCGGATGGCGAGGGTTGGCCCTCTTACCCTTCTAAGAAATATTTTCCGAAATCTCCTCGGAAGCAGAATTCAATTCCCGGCGATCCGATTCATTTCCGCGGCCAGGCGGAAGTCGAGATCCGTGATTCCGCCGGCGTCATGCGTGTTGAGGTCCACGGTCACTTTGTTCCATGCGTTCGACCAGTCCGGATGGTGGTTCATCTTCTCGGCCGCGAGCGCGGCCCGCGCCATGAAGGCGAACGCCTCGGAAAAGTCGGTGAACGTGAACGTGCGGTGGAGCCTTTCCTTCACGCGCTTCCAGCCGGGGAGCGTGGAGAGCCGGGCGTCGACGTCTTTCGCGGATAGTCTCGCGGGTTTCTTCATGGATGCATTCTGACTCGTATCATCCCGTGTCCGGAATATCGGAGGCTGCATGCGTATCGGAAGAACCCTCGGATTTCTCGTGCTCGCCCTCCTGGGCGCGGGGCTCGTCTGGCTGGCGGCAGGGTCGCTCCATGCCGCACGGCGCGAGCGAGCGGCGGAGTCCGCGTGGGTGGCGTCGTTCGGGCCCCTCGGGGACCTCACCTCGCGGTTCCCGGCGCGGCCCACGAACGAGACGGCGCGTGTCCTCGAGCAATCCGTCCGGAGCGTCGGCATCGAGCTTCGCCCGCGCGAGGAGCAGCCCGAGGAGGATGAACCGGGCAGGCCGAAGAAAACCGAATGGGACGAGGTCCGCGCACCCCTCGAGGAGTGGGCGGACGTGCAGGCCGCAAAAGACGAGGGCCTTCCCGAACCGCCGCCGGCCGTCGTCGCGTCGTTTCTGGCCGCGCACGCCCCGGCGCTCGACGCGATCGAAAAGACCCTTCTCGCGGGGCCCGGCCCCGAGTGGGTCCTGGATCTCACGAAGCTTTACGCCTCGCCCATGCCGAACCTCTCCGGACATATGCAGCTCGCGCGGGTGCTCGTGGGGCGCGCCGAAGCGAGGGCCGCCGCGAAGGACGCCCGCGCCGACGAATCGCTTCGCGCCGCATTCGCGCTCACGGGTTCGCTGCGCGGCCGGCCGGAGCTCCCGAGCCAGCTTGTTTCGTTCGCCGCGACGCGCCTCGAGCTCGCGGCCGCGCGCCGGATTCCGGTCGACGCGGCTGCCTGGCGCGAGCGCCTCAAGGCGCTCGACCCGCGCGCGGGAATGCTCGCGGCCTGGAAGCGCCAGGCGTGGGTGCAGCACGAGGCGGCGAAGAGGCGGCGGGAGGGACGGCTGCACGCGGGACCGCTCGCGGGCCGCGCCGCGGCTCTGCTCGGTTCCTGGCGAGATCGCGTCGAGTCGGCGGCGTACCTCGATGCGTGGCGCGCCACGATCGAAGCGGCGGCGAAGAGCCCCGTGGAGGACGCCGAGACGAAAGGGTTGACGGAGGTATTTCGGGCGGCCCTCCTCAGAAGCGGCGAGCGGGCCGTGCCCGCCGCCGCAATTCCCAACGTGATCGGCTCCTGGCGCCGGGCGAACGTCCTCGCCCTCGAGATGCGCAGGACGGACGAGGCGCTCGCCGCGCGTACGCCATGAGGCTCCGTCACGCCGCCGTCCTCTCCGTTTCGGCCGCGTTCCTCGCGGCCTGTGTGTGGATCATGGGCGGAGACGCCTGGGCCGCGCGCCGGGAAGGGCGGTCTGAATTCGCGTGGACGGCCGCCTTCGGACGCCTGGAAGACCTGAAGAAGAAGTACCCGAAAGTCGAAACGAACGAGACCGCGAAGAGGCTGGCGGAGCTCACACGCGGGACCGTTTTCGATTTGACGCCCGTCGCGGGTCCGCTTGAGCGCGCCCGCCGGACGCATGTCGATTGCCTTCAGCCGCGACCTGGCTTCCCCGTATGGGCAGGGCGGATTGAAACCTCTTCCTCTGCGCTTCTTCTCCAGCTGACGGCGCCGCCGGTTCACTCGTAGAATCGCCCCGATGCGTATCGCCGTCGCGATGTCGGGGGGAGTCGATTCCTCGGTGGCCGCGCTTCTCCTGAAGCGCGAGGGGGCGGACGTGGTCGGCCTTTCGATGCAGCTCTGGAACCACGATCGGGACGGAACGGGAGCGAACGAGGGCCGCTGCTGCACGCTCGACGACCTCTCGGTTGCCCGCCGCGCGGCGGGCATGATCGGCGTGCCGCATTTCGTGCTGAACCTCGAGGAGAACTTCACCGAGGCGGTCGTGAAGCCTTTCATCAGGAGCTATCTCGAGGGGAAGACGCCGATTCCGTGCACGGTCTGCAACACCGAGGTGAAGTTCAAGAGCCTTCTCGACAGGGCGGCGGCGCTCGGATGCGAGGCCGTCGCCACCGGCCACTACGCGCGCATCGGCGTGGATGAGGTCACCGGGGCGCCGCGCCTTCTGCGGGCACGCGACCGTGCGAAGGACCAGTCGTATTTTCTCTACGATCTCACGGAGGAGCAGCTCTCCCGCGCCCGGTTCCCGCTCGGCGAGCTGACGAAGCCCGAGGTGCGCGAGATCGCGCGCGAGGCCGGGCTTCCGAACTGGGACAAGCCCGACTCGCAGGAGATCTGCTTCGTGCCGAACGGCTCGACGCCGTCCGATTTCATCCGGCGCGAGGCGGGACGCCTTGGCCTCGAGCTGCCGGTTCTCGCGGGCGCCAGGCGTGGGGGGATTTTCTTGGAAGGTGGAGAGAGAGTCGGAACGCACGATGGAACCATGGGCTATACCGTTGGGCAACGCCGCGGATTGAAGATTTCTTCGAACGAGCCTCTCTACGTCCTCGCGACGGAGCCAGAGGAATCGCGCGTGGTGGTGGGGCCGGCGCCCTCTCTCCTTTCTAAAAGAATTTCTCTGGAGAGAGTGAGTGTGCGCATCCGCGAACGCGCAGGGGCGTCCGTGCCCGTGCCCGTACTCGCCCGCATCCGCTCGCGCCATCCCGAGCAGCCGGCCCGGCTCACGCTTCAGGATGGCGACCGCGGGCAGCTGGATTTCGAGGAGCCTGTTCGCGCCGCGGCGCCTGGACAGACCGCGGTCTTTTTCGACCCGGCCCGCCCGGACGTGATTCTCGGCGGCGGCGTCATCTCGCGGCCTCAAGGCTGAGCCTTCTCCAGAGGTTTTCCTTTCGCCCCTTGACTTTCGCCACACTTACGTCTAACTTGCGCTAGGTGGGGTGAAGTGATGGTTGCCGTCAGAAATGAGATCAGGAGAGAAAGGCGCGACCCGATCGACGTCCGCGATTTGATCGTGCCGGGCGTCGGAAATCGCCGTATTTTCCGCATCCTCGTCACGAACGCCTGCCGGTACTCGTGCGACTACTGCCCGATGCGGGCGGAGCGAGACCTCCCCAGTCACGCTCTCGAACCCGCCGGTCTCGCGCGCCTCTTCATGACGGCCTTTCGCCGCGGCTGGTGCGACGGCCTCTTCGTCACGAGCGGCATTCCCAGGGATCCCGTCTTCGCGATGGAGCGCATGCTCGATATCGTCGAGACGCTGCGGTTCACGCACGGGTACCGGGGCTACCTCCACGCGAAGGCGCTTGCCGGTGCGGAGCCGGGGCAAATCGAGCGCCTCGTACGCCTCGTGGACCGCGTTTCCTACAACCTCGAGGCGCCGTGTCAGCGAGCGTTCGATGAGCACTCACCCGGCAGCGGGCCGAAGAACGCGGCAAAGAGCGTCGCACTTCTCGAAACAGCAAGGGACGCGGCCACCGCCGTGCGCGAGGCCCGGCGGGCCTCGGCTCGTCAGGCGCCAGAGCCCCTGCCGCCTTTCGCTCCACGGCAGGCTGCCGGGCGGGGCCGCCAGGGCGTTTTTGTCACCTTGCGCGGACGCCCGATCGGCGCGCGCGCGATCCAGACGCCGCTCTTCGCAACTACCTCAAAAAGAGAGGGTTATGGGATAAACAGAGAGACGTTTCGGTGAAATTATGGGTGGGGAATCGGCCGAAAGTGGTCAGTCGGTGTGCTAGAATCGTAGATTGCGTATGGTCAAGGCCGCACCGTCTGCCGCGCTGATACTCAAGGACATCCGGGTCGCGCTGGATTCGCGTCTGGACGGACGCCCGGAACGCATGGAACGTTCTGATCGCGCCGACAAGTCCAAGAGTGCGGCTTCAAAGAGCCCGCTCAAGGCTCTCGGAGTCCGTGCATCTTTCGTCCGATCGATCGCGCGCGACATCCAGACGAAGACGAAGCCCGCGATCGACTACACGGTGGCTCTCGCGCTCGTCGACGCCGCGGTGGCTCGCAAGGTGCGCGAGGAGATCCTCGTCGCACTCGAGCTCCTCGAGCGGCAGCAGAAGGAGTTCTCTTCCGGACTCTTCGCGAAGGTCGAGAAGTGGAGCGCCGTGGCTGACGACCTTGAGGTGGCCGAGGTGCTCGGCGCGCGCATTGCGGCTCCGGCGTTGGGTCTCGAGCCCGCGAAAATGGCTGTCGTGAAGAAATGGGCGAAACTGAAGAGCGTCGGGAAGCGGCATCTCGCCGTGCTTGCGGCGACGGGTCTCGTGACGGACGGCCACCGGGAGGCCGCGGCCGTTCTGACCCTCGCGGAAGCGCTCCTCGGCGAGCAGAACCCCGTCATGATCGGAGCCGTGGCGAGGCTGCTCCGGGAAACGACGCGGGTGGACGCGAAAGCGGTACAGGATTTCCTGTTCCGCCGCTCGATCGACGGCAACCCGGACATCCTTCGGGCCGGGTCCGAGAACCTCGATGCCGCGCGCCGCGCGGCGCTCATCGCGAAGCTCGAGGCCCAGGCGGCTCTCGCCTCCCCGCTTGCAGCGGCCGAGCGCTAAACGGCGGGGGCTTTCGCTTTCGCTCCCCGATAGAGCAGCCAGGCGAGACCCGCGAAGGCTGCGAGCGGGAGAATGTCCGAGCCGAACGCGGCGGGCCAGAACCGCGGCCCTAGAGCAATCTTTGGCAGGTCGAGCTCTTCGTCGAATCCGAGCCCGAACACGGGGAAATGCAGGAACGCGACGACGACGCCCACGAGCGCGCCGCCGGCAATCAGACCGGACGAGAGGAGCGTGCCTTCGCTCTCGCTCGCGTCGTCCGGCACGCGACCGTACCTTCGGTCGGCGAACTTCCGTACGAGTCCGCCGATGAAGATGGGCATCGTGCTCGAGAGGGGCAGGTAGACGCCCACGGCAAACGTGAGCGAATGCCCGGTCAGGAGCTCGATGAAGACGGCGATCGCCGCTCCGATGAGGACGAGACCCCAGGGCAGCTTCTGATCGAGGAGGCCGGAGATGAGGACGGCCATGAGGTTCGCCTGCGGGGCAGGGAAATTGCGGTTTCCGATCCCGTCCACGCGGCGGAAGAGCGCCGATGACGTCGCGCGGTCGACGAGATAGTTGCCCGCCTCGAGCGAGGCGACGTCTCCCGTGCCGACCTTCACGAAGGCATAGGTCTTCCCGTCCGGTCCCTTCTCGTTCTCGGCCGCCGCGAGGTTGGCGGCGGGAACGGCCGCCGGCGCCGCGAGCTTCGTGATGCGCGTCTCCGAGGCGTTCAGGGCCCAGGTCGTCCAGCCGATCGCGAGCACGGACGTCAGGACGCCGGCGAGGATGGCGGCCTGCTGGGCGCGGGGCGTCGAGCCGACGAGATGTCCCGTCTTGAGATCCTGCGCCGTGGTGCCGGCATTCGAGATCGCGATGCACACGATCGCGGCGACGACGAGCGCGAGGTAGGAGTAGCTCGGCCCCGTCCAGCCGACGGCGAGGAAGATGAGGCAGCTTCCGATCACGACCGCGATCGTCATGCCCGAAAGCGGACAGGAGGACGAGCCGACGAGACCCGTGATCCGGGCCGACACCACCGAGAACAGGAATCCGAAGACGACGATGAGGGCCGCGCCGAGCACGTTCATGCGGAAGACCGGCACGAGCGTGATGAAGACGATGATCGCGAGCGAACCGAAGACGACCCACGTGATCGGCGTGTCGCGCTCGGTTCGGAGGACCTTCGCGTCGGCGCCGGAGCCCCCGCGGAGCTGCTTCACGGACGCGGCGAGAGATTCCCAGATCGCCGGGGCGGAGCGCACGAGCCCGAGGATGCCGCCCATCGCGACGGCCCCCGCGCCGATGTAGCGCAAGTACTTGTCCTTCAGGGCGGCGTAGTCCATGTCCCGGATGAGGGCCGTGGCGGGGGCGAGGGGTTCCGTGAGGTGGCTGCCGAAGAACACGACCATCGGCCCGAGAATGAGCGCCGCGAGGAGGCCGCCCGCGACCATGACGACGCTCGTTTCGTATCCGATGATGTAGCCCACGGCGAGGAGCTCGGGCGACGTCTCGCATTCGAGCCGGGAGCCCGGGTAGAAGGAAAACGAGCGCCCCACGTTGTCCTTGAAGACGCCGAGCAGCTTCGTCGCGAGCTTGAACGTCGCGCCGAGGCCGATGCCGAAGAAGATCTTCTTCGCGGACGTGCCGCCCTGCTCGCCGGCGATCAGGATCTCGGCGCAAGCCGTCCCTTCGGGAAAGCGCAGCGTGCCGTGCTCTTTCACGATCAGGTAGCGCCGCAGCGGAATCATGAGGAGGACGCCGAGGACCCCCCCGGTGAGCGCGATGAGAAACGTCACGGGAATTCTCATCGGAAAGCCGAGGAAGATCAGGGCGGGAATCGTGAAGACGACCGCGGCGGCCACCGACTCGCCGGCGGACCCCGTGGTCTGCACGATGTTGTTCTCGAGGATCGTCGAGTTGCCGAGCTTCTTGAGGATCGTGATCGCCATGACGGCGATCGGGATCGAGGCCGAGGTGGTCAGACCGACCTTCAGGCCGAGGTAGACGGAGGCGGCCCCGAAGACGATTCCGAGGATCGACCCGAGAGCGACGGCGCGGAAGGTGAACTCGGCCGGTGCTTCCGTGGCCGGAATCCAGGGCTGGAAGGCGGGAGCGGGCGTCCGGTCGGTTGCGGCCATCGTCCGGGAGTCTAAGGGACCATCAGCGCGAGAGGAGCAGCCTTTCCGCGCTCGCGAGCTCCTGGCCGGTGAGCGGCCTCGCGAAGGGGAGCGCGCGCCAGCGCGCGGCGCGCTGCTCCTTGGGGAGGCGCCCGATGAGCCGGATTTCGGATTCCAGCCGGTCGTGCGCGCGCGAGTCGAGCTCGTCCATGCGACTCGCGAGGCGGCGCAGTCCGGCGCGCTGGTCCTCGGAGAAGTCGTGGACGAGCGCCCAGCGTCCCTCGAGGAGCGAGCGCTCTTCCTCGGGGCGATCGCGAAACGACTTTTCGAGCGCGGAAAGGCGGACCCGCTCCGGCCGGGAAGCGCGCTGCCAGTCGAGAAAGCGCCCGGTGATCGCGTCGGGGGTGTCGGGCGGGCGCGACGGAAACCCTCCCGCCGGAACCGGCACCGGTGCGCGGGGGCCGACGGGCTCGGGAAAGAACGCG
>JARXKK010000064.1:6653-17822 GCA_030278895.1 Acidobacteriota bacterium | reverse complement strand
GTCGACGGATGGGCCTCGATGATCGGGTCGACGAACATGGACTTCCGCTCGTTCCACTTCAACGCCGAGTGCAACATCGTCGCCATGGGTGCCCCGGTCGCGAACGCCCTCGAGCAGCAGTTTGCCGTGGACCTCGCCCACTCCCGCGAGATCACGCTCTCCATCTGGAACCGGCGTGCCACGCTTCACAAGCTCGGCGACGCCGGCGCCCGTGCCCTGTCGCCGGCCCTGTGATAATCGGCGCATGAAGAACCTTGCCGCTGTCCTCGCGCTCGGTCTCGCGATTCCCGCGGCGGCCCAGAAGATCACCACGGTGGCCGGCGACGGAACGCACGGATTTTCGCCGGACGGCAGCGTCGCGGCCACCTCGTCCATCGCGCTGGCGCTCGACTCGGTCGCAAACGTCGTTTTCGATCCCGAAGGGAACGTGGTCTTCTCCGAGGGCAACGCCTCCCGCGTGCGCCGCATCCTGAGGAAGACCGGCACCCTCGAGACGCTCGCCGGCAACGGCCGGCCGAGCTTCTCGGGAGACGGCGGCCCCGCCACGTCGGCCGCGCTGAAGTCTCCTTCGGAGGTCGCCTTCGACGGGGAAGGAAACCTGTACATCGCGGACGCCGCGAACTACGTCCTCCGGCGCGTCGACGCGAAGACGAAGATCATCACGACGATCGCCGGAACCAGGAAGAACCAGTTCACGGGCGACGGGGCGGCTCTCGAGACCGCCCTCGCCCGGCCCGGAGGCCTCGCGTTCGACCGCGACGGCCGGCTCGTGATCGCCGACGCGATGAACGCGCGCCTTCGGCGCCTCGACCGCGCCACCGGCCGGATCGAGACGCTCGCGGGCAGCGGCGACATGATGTTCGCGGGGCCGGGACCCGCGCGGGAAACGGGTATGGCGTGGGTGAACGCGCCGCGTTTCGACTCCGCGGGCAACATCTACTTCTGCGCGACCGGGAACAATCGCGTCCTTCGCCTCGACGCGAAGACCGGCCGGGTCGAAGTCGCCGCGGGGAGCGGCATGAACCGGTACCGGGGGGACGGCGGGGCCGCGGCCTCGGCCGAGATGAACCAGCCGGCCTCGCTCGCCGTCGACGCCGCCGGCAACGTCTTCATCGCCGACACGCAGAATCACGCGATCCGCCGCCTCGACGCGAAGACCGGGATCCTGACCACGATCGCGGGCGACGGCACGCCGGGATTCAGCGGAGACGGCGGCCCCGCGGCGAAGGCCCGCCTGAACTTTCCGATCGGACTCGGCCTCGACGGCAAAGGGAATCTCTACGTCGTGGACTCGGTCAACGCGCGCATCCGGAAGATCGAGGGCATCGCAGCGAAGTAGGGCTTAGCTCTTCGCGCGCGCGGCGTACCGGACGATTTCGACGTTCTCGAGCGTCATGAGGACGCCGCAGCCTGCCTCCGTGAGGAGGGGGTCGATGCGCTCCAGAAAGCCGCGCACCTTTTCCTCGACGTCCACGATCTCGACCACGACGGGCAGGTCCTCGGAAAGCTCGACGAGACGCGCGCGGTGCACGACGCTCGACGCGCCGTAGGACTCGATGCCGCGGAGGACGGTCGCCCCCGCGAGGCCAGCCTCGCGCGCCTCCATCACGAGGGCCTCGAAGAGCGGCCGGTGGCGCAGCCGGTCGGCCTCGCCGATGTGGATGCGCAGAAGCTTCGCGGTCGTAACGTCTTTCATGCGCCGACCCTCCCGATCGCCCGGCCGAGCACGGTCCCGAGGAGACCCAGCACGACCGAGCCTCCCACGTAGAGGCCGGCCCGGAGCACGTCCTTCACGCTCAGGAGGCCGAGCGTCTCCCAGGCGAAGGAGGAAAACGTCGTGAACCCTCCGAGAATCCCGACCATGAGGAACGTGCGCGCTTCCGGCGAGAGCGCCGCGCGTTCGAGCCCGAGCGCGCCGACCACGCCGACGGCGAAGCATCCGATCAGGTTCACGAGGAGCGTCCCGAACGGGAACCCTTCGGGGGCGTTCCGCTGGACCGTCGTCGCGAGGAGATAGCGC
The DNA here is from genome assembly GCA_030278895.1 of Acidobacteriota bacterium. Classification (GTDB taxonomy): domain Bacteria; phylum Acidobacteriota; class Thermoanaerobaculia; order UBA5066; family UBA5066; genus Fen-183. The sequence goes on along the minus strand of JARXKK010000064.1, from coordinate 15,802 downwards.
GCCACCGAGCCGACCCCGCCGCCGACGAACACGAGGAGAACGAGGCCCGGCCGCATGGCGAAACGTTAGCAGATCGCCCGGCGTTACCATTCCCGCGGCATGCGGCCCGATTCCACCAACCGGGAGAGCCTCCACTGGGCGAGCGCGTCGGATCGCGGCCGCGTCCGGCCCGGCAACGAGGACTTTGCCGGCGATCCCAAGAGCCTCGCCGCGCTCGCGGGCCCCGAGGCGAGCCTCGCGGCACGCGGGGCGCTCTTCGCGGTGGCGGACGGCATGGGCGGCCACTCTCGCGGCGAGGTCGCGAGCAAGCTCGCGGTCGAGGTGCTCTTCACGACCTTCTACACGGCGCCCGGAGAGCCCGCCGAGAGGTTTCGCCTTGCGATGATCGCGGCGAACACCGCCGTCCGGCGGGCCGGGATCCTCGCGGCACCCGAGATGACGAGCGGGCGATCCGACGCGGAGCCCCTTCGGCCGATGGGCACGACTCTCGTGGCCGCGGTCGTCCTCACGCCGTGGGTGCTCTTTGGAAACGTGGGAGACAGCCGAGCCTACCTCCTTCAGAACGGGACCCTCGAACAGGTCAGCCGCGACCACTCGTACCTCGCCGAGGAGATCCGCCGCGGGCTCGTCAGCGAGGAGGCGGCCGCGGCCGCATTCCCTTTCCGCCATCTCATCACGCGCTCGATGGGGTCACGCGACGACATCGAGGTCGATCTCTTCTGGCGGCCCTGGCCGGCGGGATCGACGCTGCTGCTCGCCACCGACGGTCTCCACGGCGTCGTCGACGACGCGCGCGTCGCCGCCATTCTCGCGTCGCAGCCGCCCGACGTCGCCGTCCGGCATCTCGTCGACAGCGCGAACGAGGCCGGCGGGCCCGACAACGTCACGGTGCTCGTCGTGCAAAGCCCGCAGCCGGAGCCACGGACCCGTTCCACGGCCTAGAATCGCCCGGCATGCGCGTCTTCACGGGCACGAGCGGCTTCAGCTACGACGGATGGAGCGGCGCGTTCTACCCCGAGGATCTTCGCGCGAGCGGGCGGCTCGCCTACTACGCGACGAAGCTTCCCGCCGTGGAGATCAACAACACCTTTTACCGGATGCCGAAGCCCGAGCTGCTCGCGGGGTGGGCCGCTCAGGTCCCGAAGACGTTTCGCTTCGCGCTCAAGGCGCCGCAGCGCATCACGCACATCAAGCGCCTCAAGGACGCCGCCGAAGAGGTCCGCTTCCTCACCGGCGCGGCGCGGCAGCTCGGCGAATGCCGGGGGCCGATCCTGTTCGGGCTGCCGCCGAACCTCAAGAAGGACCTCCCGCGACTCGACGCGTTTCTCGGGCTCCTGCCACCGGATTTCGAGGCGGCCTTCGAGTTCCGGAACCCGACCTGGCTCGACGACGACGTCTATGCGCTGCTCCGCGCAGCCGGCGCCGCGTTGTGCGTGGCGGACGACGAGAAGGGCACGACGCCGCTCGTCGCCACGGCGAAGTGGGGCTACCTCCGCCTCCGCCGCGAGGACTACGCCGAGGCGGACCTCGACTCATGGGCGGCGCGCGTCGCCGCGCAGGAATGGGACTCGGCCTACGTCTTCTTCAAGCACGAGGACGAGGCGCGGGCTCCCGAGCTTGCGCGCGGTTTCGCGGAGAGGCGGGGGACCTGACGGAGATGAAGGTCGTCACCTGGAACGTCAACGGGATCCGCGCCCGCGAGCTGCAGGTCGTGGAGTGGATCGAGCGCGAGAAGCCCGACATCCTGTGTCTGCAGGAGCTGAAGGCCGCGCCCGATCAGATGCCGCTCTCCCTCGCGGCGCCCGCGGGCTACGCGAGCACCTGGCACGGCCACAAGGGATACTCGGGAGTCGGCCTCCTCCTCAGGACCGAGACGTTCCCAGGCACCGTCCTCTTCTCCCATCCGGACTTCGACCACGAGACGCGCATCGTCGAGGCTTTGACGCCGCAGTTTTCCGTCGCGTCCGTCTACGTCCCGAACGGGGGCAAGGATTTCGCGGCGAAGCTCGCGTTCCTCGAGGCGATGGGACGCTGGGCGCGCGAGGCGAGGGCCTCGGGGAAGGCCCTTCTCGTCTGTGACGACCTGAACGTCGCGCTCACCGACCGCGACGTCCACCCGAAGGAGAGGAAGGCCGGCGCGATCGGCCAGCGCCCGGACGAACGCGCGCTCCTCGCGAAGATCCTCGACCAGGGACTCGTCGACACCGGGCGCGCTCTCGATCCCGACAACGAGAACCTCTTCACGTACTGGGCGCCGTGGCGGCAGCTCAAGGCGCGGAACATCGGTTGGCGGATCGACTTCATCCTCGCGAGCGAAGGCCTCGCGAAATCCGCGAAGGCCGCGCGCGTCCACCGCGAATTCGGAACGAGCGACCACGCCCCCGTCGTCGTCGAGTTCGGCTGACGGGCGATGGCCGCCCCGGCGTCCCCGCGCCTCCGCGTCACGGCGAGCTCCGGGTGGGAGCTCCTGCCATCGGCCCCATCGCGGGCCATGTCGGGCACGCGGGCGACGATCACCGCAGCCGCCGACCCGTTTGTGTCGCGCGTTCTCCTCGACGCCCGGCTCACCCTCGTCGACGTCCGGTCGGCGCGGCCCCGCCGCGGCGCCCCGGCGCGCACCGGCCTCCTCAGCGCCGAAGTCGACGAACCCTCCTCCGCTGCGGGCTGGGTCGTCGTGGCGCGCCATCCATCCGGCGCGCTGACGTTTCATGCGTCGGCCGGGAGCGGACGCGGCGCGCACCGATTCGAAGTCTTCCTTCCGGCTTCGCCCCTGCGGCGCGGGGCCGGCGGTGTGGTCCGCGTCTACTTCCTGCGAGTCCTGGGTGCCGCGGCGGGCGCGGTTCTTTCCGTTCTCGCGCGCCTCTGGGAGAAGAAGCGATTCCTCGCGTCGAAGACGCCGCTCGGCCTCGTGGCCCTCGCGGTCCGGGACGGCCGCATCGTCGCGACGCACCTCAAGAGGCTCACCTTCCCCCCGCCGCCCGCGCGAAGCCTCCTCTTCGTGCATGGCACGTTCTCGCACGCGGCCGCGGCCTTCCAGGCCCTCGCGACCGATTCGGACCTCTTCCCGGCCCTCGAGAGCCGATACGGCGGCCGCGTCTTCGCGTTCAACCACTTCACGGTGGGCACGTCGCCGGACGCGAACGCCCGGGAGCTTCGCGCCCTCCTTCCGCGCAGCCCGGTACTTCTCGATGCCGTCACGCACTCCCGCGGCGGCCTCGTCCTCCGCGCGTTCGCCGAGCAAGGCTCCGATCCCGCTTCTTCGGTCACGCTCGGCCGGATTTTCTTCGTCGCCTCGCCGAACGAGGGCACGCCTCTCGCCTCCCCCGCGCGCTGGCACGCGCTCGCCGCCTGGCTCGCGAATCTCGGCGAGATGTTTCCCGGCAACGCTCTCGCTTTCGGATTGGACTTTGCGGCGGAGGCTCTCGTTTGGATGGCCCGGCGCGCACGCGGCACGCTGCCCGGCATCGCGGCGATGGATCCGGCGGGAACCTTTCTCGAGGCGATGAACGCCGAAACGACCCGACACTTCGAGGCGGCCGCGGCCGTCGCGCGCTACGAGCCCAGGGGAAGCGCGGCTCGCCGGCTCCTCGATGCGGCGGCAGGAGTCTTCTTCGAGGCCCCGAACGATCTCGTGGTCCCCACGGAGGGCGGCACGAGGCTCGGCGCCGCGCCCGCTGTGCCCGAAGAGCACATCGTGCGCTTCGGGTCAGGGGACGCGGTTCACCATCTGAATCTTTTTGTTCGGAGGGAGACGAGAGAAAAGATGAAGATTTTCTTAGAAGGTGAAGGGGGCGCAGGCACGGCCGCAGCTCGCGACCAGCGGCGCGGAAAGGAAAGAGGCCGCTCAAGAGGGCCGAACAAACCCATACCCCCTTCTAAGCACGCGCGCAGCGCGTCTTCTCCCCGATCCTCAGCAAAATATTCTTCTTTCTCTTCGTCTTCCTCTTCCGCGCTCTCGGCGCGCAGTGTGCGCCGTTTCGAGCTCGTCCTCGTCGGCGGAAAGGGCGGGACGCCCGCGCATCTCCTCGCGAGCTTCGCGGGCGCGCGCGTCGTCGAGCCCTTCGAGACGAAGGGCGGCGCCGGAGGCGAGCGCATGCGACGCATCATCGAGATGCACGAGAGGGTTCTCGCCGCCCTGGAAGGCGGTGGGACTCACCCCCTTCCCGACGCGAAGGAGCTCCGCGAATACGGCGGCGTTCTTTTCGAGGCCCTCTTCCCGGGGACCGTCCGGCGCCTGTGGGACGAGGCGCGGGCGGGCGCGAAAGGGACGCTCGAGCTCGTCTTCACGCCCGGGCTCGACTGGATCGCCGACAAGCCGTGGGAGCTCGCGTGGGACGCTTCGCGCCGCCGCTTCCTTGCCGACGACGCAATCCTCGTCAGGAACGTCTTCGGAGCGCCGCCTGCGGTGGCGGCGTCGCCGGCTCCCGGCCGCGGCCCGCTGCACGTCGTCGTCGCGCTCGCCGAGCCCCGGGACGCCGCGCCCGTGGCCGCGCGCCAGGAGGCGGCCGCGATACGCGCTGCCCTCGGGCCGCTCGTCAGGTCCGGACACGTCAGGCTCGAGGTGCTCGCGTCCGCGACGCCCGCGGGCCTCCACAAGAAGCTCTCGAGCGGCGGCGTGGACGTTCTTCACTTCGTGGGGCACGGCGCCTTCGACGAGCGAGAGAAGGCCGGCAGCCTGTTCCTCCTGGACGCGCGCGGGCGCGCGCTGGCCGTGGACACGGACCGCGTCCTGCGTTTGCTCTCGGGACGCGGCCTGAAGCTCGTTTTCCTGAACGCGTGCGAAACGGGCCGCGGTGGCCGGACGGACTTCCTGCGCGGCGTTGCTCCCGCTCTCCTTGCGGGCGGCGTGCCGGCCGTCCTCGCGAACCAGTACAAGGTCCTCGATTCGTCCGCGACGGCCTTCGCCCGCCATCTCTATTGGGGTCTCGCGAGAGGCCACACCCTCGGCGCGGCCGCGCGGGAGGCGCGCGTGGCGGTGTCCTACGCGAAGGGGGCCGAGCCGATGGACTGGGCGGTCCCGGTGCTTTACGCGCGGGACACGTCGCTCGTCTTCCGCGGCGTCCGTCGTGTCCGCGCCCCGAAGGCCGCCCGAAGCTAGATCATCCGGAGCAGCGAGTTCTTCTTCGCCTCGAACGCGCGCCCATAGCCGAGGGTAAGCGCCAGGTCGCAGAGCCGCAGGGCCTCGTCGAAGGCCGCCCGCTCGGACTGAAGCGAGACCCCGACCTCGAGCCACTTCAGCTCGTCGCGCTCGCGCGCGAGGAGCGCGCCGAGCTCTTCCTGGGCAGCCGGAAGGTAACGTTCGGCCTCGACGAGCGCCTCGAGCGCGCGGTCTTCACCCTCGGGCGTCGCGAGGCCGGCGGCGGCGGGCACGAGGAGGGCCCACGCGAAGAACTTCACGGCGTTCGGCATCGAGTCGCTCGAGCCAATCGCGCGCTCGAGGTACTTCGCGGCCGTCAACGGGAAGGGCGCGTCCCGATAGCCGGCGAGGAGGTCTTCGAGCCTCTCGGCGGGCGACTTGCGGGAAGGTTCGACGCGGCGGGCCATTTGGGCCATCGTCGCACGACGCGCGCGCTCCCGGGCGCCGGCAAGCGATTTCGGTCAGAAGTCGCGGTCGGGGTGGTCTTTGCTCATGGGCTCAGCCTCGCATCGGGGTGTAGCCCGTGCAGAAGTGCTCGACCATCTTCAGGTCGACGGTCGGCCGGGGCGTCTGCCCGTTCGAGCGCAGCCGGAAAATTTCGAAGCGCACGCCCGGCCGCGAAATCGGGCGCACCTCGAGCCGGTGGATCGCTTCACCCGTCACCGCGTATGGGCCGCATTCCTCGCACTCCACGGAATGGCCGCGGACGGAAGTCGCGAACAGCGGCTCCTCTCCCCCGACCGAGGCCGGGAAGCCGCAGAGGAAGCAGGCGCGGGAGGAGTCTCCGTCCGGGGTCACAGGACTCGAAGTCTACGCCGGACGCCGGGTCATGCTACGTTTCCGTCATGAAGAAGCCGTCCGACGGCCTCGCCGTCGCCCTCCCCGTCCTCGCGATCGTCGCCGTCGTTCTCATGCGCCCGTCCCGTGCCCGCGCGGCCGAGCCGGGTCCGCCGTATCCGTCCACACGCGCGACGCAGACTTCCGACTTCGTCCACGGGGTAGCCGTGCCCGATCCCTATCGCTGGCTCGAGGACGAAAAGAGCCCCGAGGTGCAGGCCTGGATGACGGCGCAGGACGACTTCGCCCGGCAAAAACTGGCGGCCCTGCCCGGGCGCGCCGCGATCGCCGCGCGCCTCAAGGAGCTTCTCTACGTCGACAGTCTCGGCGCTCCGATGCACCGCGGCACGCGGTACTTCTTCACGCGGCGGCACGCGAAAATGGAGAAGTCGATCGTCTACTGGAAGGAAGGCGCTGACGGCGCCGAGAAAGTCCTGCTCGATCCGAACGGCTGGTCCGCCGACGGCAGCGCCGGCCTCGGAGCCTGGAGTGTCTCGTGGGACGGCGCGCGCGTCGCCTACGGCAAGAAGGTGAACAACTCGGACGAGGCGACTCTCTACGTCATGGACGTGGCGACCGGTAAGGTCTCGGACGTGGACGTCATCGAGGGGGCCAAATATGCGGGGGCCTCCTGGACGTCCGACGGCTCGGCCTTCTATTACACGAAGCTGCCCGTGGACCCGAAGATCCCCACCTCCGAGCGGCCGGGCTGGGCGGACATCCGCCTCCACAGGATCGGGACGGACCCGAAGACCGACGCCGTCGTGAAGGAGAAGCTCGGCGACCCGACGACGTTCCAGAACGTCCGCATCACGCGCGACGGGCGCTTTCTCTTCCTCACGGTCTCACACGGCTGGACGTCGACCGAGATCTGGTTCCGGGATCTCGGCAAGACGGCGGCCGGGGAGGCCTGGACGCCGCTGGCCGTCGGGACCAAGGCCCACTTCGACGTGGACTCCTTCGGGGGAACTTTTTTCGTCAGCACGGACGACGGCGCGCCGAAGGGCCGCATCTTCGCCGTGGACCCCGCGAAGCCCGCGCGCGCGGCATGGAAGGAGATCGTCCCGGAGCGCAAGGACGCCGTCCTTCAGAGCTTCGGCGTCGTCGGCGGAAAGCTCGCCCTCGACTACCTCCGGAGCGCTTCGAGCCTCCTCGAGGTGCGCAACCTCGACGGCGCTCTCGTGCGCGACGTCCCGTTGCCCGGCATCGGATCGGCAAGCAACCTCTTCGGCCGCGACGACGAGGACGAGGCCTACTTCTCGTTTACCTCGTTCACGACGCCGACGTCCATCTACCGCACGTCGGTGAAAACCGGCGCGACGTCGCTCTATTTCCAGGTGAAGGTTCCCGCCGACCCGACACCCTACATGGTCAGCCAGGTCTTCTATCCCTCCCGGGACGGGACGCGCGTCTCGATGTTCATCGTCCACCGCAAGGACCTCAAACGCGACGGAAACGTGCGGGCAATCCTCGAAGGGTACGGCGGCTTCCTCGTCTCGGAGACGCCCGTCTTCATGGCGTCGCTCTTCCCGTGGCTCGAGCGCGGCGGCATCTACGCGGTCCCGAACCTCCGCGGGGGCGGCGAGTACGGCGAGGAGTGGCACGAGGCCGGGATGCTCCTCAAGAAGCAGAACGTCTTCGACGACTTCGCGGCGGCGGCGGCGTACCTCGCGAAGGAGAAGTGGACGTCTCCGGAGCGCCTCGTCCTCCGCGGCGGCTCGAACGGAGGGCTGCTCCTGGGCGCCCTGATCACGCAGCACCCCGAGCTCTTCCGCGCCGCGCTCTGCGCGGTGCCGCTCCTCGACATGGCCCGCTACCACCTCTTCGGCTCCGGCAAGACGTGGATCTCCGAGTACGGCTCGGCGGACGAGGCGGCCCAGTTCAATGCGCTCCTCGCCTATTCGCCTTACCATCACGTGAAGGCGGGCATGAAGTACCCGTCCGTCCTCGTCCTCTCGGCCGACAGCGACGACCGCGTGGACCCCATGCACGCGCGCAAGTTCGCCGCCGCGCTCCAGGCGGCCTCGACGGGTGGGCCGGTGCTCCTCAGGATCGAGAAGCACGCGGGTCACGGAGGGGCCGACCTGGTGAAATCCGCCGTCGAGTCCCGGGCGGACGAGTACGCATTCGCGCTGTCCGAGACTGTGACCACCACGGAGACACCGACCCTGAAGGCCCCGGAGACGCCGAAGCACTGAATGTCGGACGCCTCACGCACCCTCGCCGCCGAGGTCGCGCGCCGGCGCACCTTCGCGATCATTTCGCACCCGGACGCGGGCAAGACGACGCTCACGGAGAAACTGCTCCTCTACGGCGGCGCGATCCACCTCGCGGGCTCGGTCAAGACGCGCCGGAACGCGAGCCGCCACACGACGAGCGACTGGATGGAGCTCGAGCGCCAGCGCGGCATCTCCATCACGACGAGCGTGCTGCAATTCCCGTACGCGGGCCACCACGTAAACCTCCTCGACACGCCGGGCCACAACGACTTCTCGGAAGACACGTACCGCACGCTCGCGGCCGCCGACGCGGCCGTCATGCTCATCGACAGCGCGAAGGGCGTCGAGCCGCAGACGATCAAGCTCTTCGAGGTCTGCCGCATGCGGAAGATCCCGATCGTCACGTTCATGAACAAGCTCGACCGCGCGGGCCAGGATCCGATCGACCTCATGGACGAGATCGAGCGCGTCCTCGGCATCCCGTGCCATCCCGTGACCTGGCCGATCGGCTCGGGCCCGGATTTCCAGGGCGTCTACGACCGCTGGGGGAAGACGCTGTTGAGATACGAAAGAGGAGATTCCGTGAAAGGAGAGAGAGTCGCGCCGGTTCAAGTCGCCTCTCTCCACGATTCCGCGTTCATCGAATCTCTCGGCGCGGCCGCGCACGCGACGCTCATGGAAGAGCTCGAGCTCCTCGAGTCCGGACACGCCTTCGATCAGGCGACGTTCCTCGCGGGCGGCGTCTCGCCCGTCTTCTTCGGGTCTGCCGTGAACGACTTCGGCGTCGAGCCGTTCCTGAAGCGGTTTCTCGATCTGGCCCCCGCGCCGCTGCCCCGCAAGACGACGACGGGCGAAGTGGCTCCGCTGGACGCTTCGTTCTCGGGCTTCGTCTTCAAGATCCAGGCGAACATGGATCCCGCGCACCGCGACCGCATCGCGTTCCTGCGCATCGTGTC
>JARXKK010000064.1:0-6553 GCA_030278895.1 Acidobacteriota bacterium | reverse complement strand
AGGCGAACATGGATCCCGCGCACCGCGACCGCATCGCGTTCCTGCGCATCGTGTCCGGGAAGTTCACGCGGGGCATGGAAGTCCTGAACCCGCGCACGGGCCGCACCCTGAAGCTCGCGAAACCGCTCCAGTTTCTCGCGCAGGAGCGGACGCTCGTCGAAGAGGCCTGGGCGGGCGACATCCTCGGCCTCTGGGACGCGGGCAACCTCCGCATCGGCGACTCGCTCGCCGAGGGGCCGGGAATCGAGTTCGAAGGCATCCCGCGCTTCTCCCCCGAGTTTTTCAACCGCGTCGTCATGCTCGATCCCGCGAAGAGGAAGCAGCTCAAGAAGGGCCTCGACCAGCTCTCCGAAGAAGGCGCCGTCCAGGTCTTCCACGATCCGGACCGCATGGAGCGCGACCCCGTCCTCGGCGCGGTCGGCGTCCTACAGTTCGAGGTCATCCAGCACCGCCTCCGCTCGGAGTACGGAGCGGAGATCTCCTACGCACGGCTTCCGTTCACGCTCGCGCGTTGGGTCGAGGGCGAAGACTTCGACCCGAGGCGCTTCGACGATCCGCCGAGCGTCGCGTGCCTCGTGGACCTCGAGGGCCGTCCGCTCGTCCTCTTCCAGAGCAGGTGGCACCTCGAGCGCGCCGAGCGCGAGAACCCGAAGCTGCGTTTCATCGCCGCCGTCCAGCCGGGGCGCGCGAAAGCCACGGCGTAAATGTTTTCGGGGAGACGCCGGGCGGCGACGGCGGTGGCGGTCGCGGCGATCGCCGTTCTGGGCGTCTGGCTCTTCGAGAACGCCTCGCTCGCGCGCCTGCGCGCCGAGTTCATCCCGTGGATGCATCGTCTCGAGCGCTATCGCGATGCGCTCGAGACGACGCGCGCCGCTCTGCGCCGACGGGACGCCGGCGCGAGCGAACCAGATGGCATCGCGGCGCTGCGCGCCTGGGCCTGGAAGGATCTCGACCGGGTCGCTCTCGTGTCATTCGATGTCGAGGGAAGACCGGAGATCAAGAAGGATTTCTTAGAAAAGGGAAGATGGGCCCTGCAGGGGAAGGCTGCCTTTGTTGTCGACGGCTTTCGTGCCGACGGCGCGCGTGTCGAACGCCGCGCACGCGTCTCGCTGCGGCTTCCCAATGCCGATGCGCCGGATCCCTCCCCTCTTCCTTTCAAAGAATCTTCCTCTTCATCTTTCTTCGTCTCTCTTCTCTCTTCCGAAGCAGACCGAATCGAATCCCTTCCTCGCTTCCACGACGCGACACTCGCGGCGGGCCTCGGCGCTGCGCGCCGCGACCCGCCGCAACGTCTCACGAACCGCCTCATCGACGGAATCTGGCCGGGCTCCGGCGTGGCCGTACTGGACTTCGACCAGGACGGCGACGAGGACCTCTTCGTCGGCGACGGCGTGAGGTCGATCCTGTACGAAAACGACGGCCACGGGCATTTCACCGACGTGACCGTGCGCGCCGGCCTCGCATCGTCCGGCTCCGCGGGCATCGCAGCCACCGGCGTCGCCGCCGGGGACATCGACGGCGACGGCTATCCGGATCTCGCCGTGACGGACGCCTTCGGCCCGACGCGCCTCTTCCGGAACCGCCGGGACGGCACGTTCGAGGAGATCACGGCGGCCTCCGGCGTCGTCACCTCGGGTCCCACGCGCTCTCTCGCCTTCGCGGACGTGAATGGCGACGGCAACCTCGATCTCTTCGTCTGCGGAACGGGCGACTACTACGGGCAGATGCCGGATCCGCCGTTCGACGCGAATGACGGACGCCGCAATTACCTGTTCCTCGGCGACGGCAAGGGCCACTTCCGGGATGCATCCGCGGAGTGGGGCGTCGAGAGGCCCACGCGCTGGTCGCTCTCGTGCCTCTTCGCGGATTTCGACGGCGACGGCCGGCCTGACCTCGTCGTCACGAACGACTTCGGGCTGAAGAACCTGTATCGCAACGTGGACGGCAAACGTTTCGAGGACGTGACGAAGAAGCTCGGGGTCGAGGATCGCGGCTACGGGATGTCCGCCGCGTGGGGCGACTTCGACGGAGACGGCCGGATCGACCTTTACACGACCGGCACCTACACGCAGTGGGGCTTCCTCCACGAATACCCCGGCCTGCCCGTGCCTCTCCCCGGCCGCATCTTCCGGCCCATCGCGATCTCGTGGATGGAGAAGATGTGCCGCGGCAACTCGCTATTCCTCCAGACGGCGAAGGGGCCGTTCGAGGACGCGACCGGCCGATCGGGCGCGGGCCGCGCGGGCTGGAACTGGAGCGTGGCGGCGGCCGACCTCGACAACGACGGCGGCCTCGACCTCTACGCCACGAACGGCATGTGGGACGACGGCCGAGAGCGCGACCGCGAGCTGGAGTTCTGGTGGGAGACGCTCGCGTACTGGGACGACTACATCGCGATGAAGAAGACGTTCGACCGGAAGGGCGCGGGCGTGCAGGGGATCGAGCGCGACGCGTACTTCCGGAATCGCGGTCCGGGCGCGTCGCCTCTCTTCGAAGAGCGCGGCTTCCTCGACGGCCTCGACCTTCAGACGAACGGCCGCGCCGTCGTGGCCTTCGATGCCAACGGCGACGGCGCGCTCGACCTCTACGTGCGCTCCGTGCAGGCCCCCGAGGCTCTTTTCCTCGGCAGCCGCAAAAATCCCGACGCCGAGCATTTCCTGAGGCTCCGACTCAGGGGGACGCGCGGGAAGGACAACTCTGACGGCCTCGGGGCGCGCGTGACGGCGACCCTGCCCGGAGGGCGTGTGCTCGTTCGGGAGAGCGGCTACGCAAGCGGCTATCTCGCGACGGGCAGCCCCATCGTCCACCTCGGTCTCGGCTCCGCCACGCGAATCGAGAGGCTCGTCGTGCGCTGGCCTTCGGGCTTCGTGCAGGATCTCGGATCCATCCCATCGATTGACCGGACGATGACGGTGGACGAATCCAAAGGCTCCCTATAATCCGCGCGTGAACGACTCATCACCTTCGATCGAGCCCTCCTACGACGTCGTCGTCATCGGCGGCGCGATCTCCGGCGCCTCGACCGCGGTCCTCCTCCGGCGACGCATGCCGGACCTGAAGGTTCTCGTCGTCGAGAAGAGCGAGGCCTTCGACTGGAAGGTCGGCGAGTCCACGGTCGAGATCTCGGCCTACTTCCTGACGCGCGAGCTGAAGCTGTACGACCATCTCTCTCGCGAGCAGCTCCCGAAACAGGCCTTCCGCTACTGGTTCAACAACGAGAAGGTCTCGTGCCTCCGCGAGGCGTCGGAGACCGGGCCGACGCAGCTCGCGCGCACGCCCTCCTTCCAGATCGACCGGCAGAAGCTCGACGAGCACGTGCTTGGCCTCGCCGCCAAAGAAGGGTCGGAGGTCTGGCGCCCCGCGAAGGTCGTAGACGTCGCCTTGAACGGCGACGCCGGCAACTCGCTCGTCGTCGAGAAGGCCGACGGCACGCGCGCCACGGTCCGCTGCACGTGGGTCGTGGACGCGACGGGCCGGCAGGCGATGCTCGCGCGGAAGCGCGGCGGCGTGACGCCCGTCGAGTCGCACCCGACGTCCGCGATCTGGGTGCGGTACACGGGTGTGAAAGACATGGACGGCACCGAGGTCCTGTACAAGGACTCCTCCGACCCGTTTCACCGCGCCGTCCTCACCTCGCGCCGCCTCGCCACGAACCACTTCACGGGCTGGGGCTACTGGATCTGGTTCATTCCGCTTCAGGGGGGGGAGACGAGCGTGGGCCTCGTGTGGGACACCCGCCTCGTGCAGCCGGAGGGAGCGACGCCGCTCGAGAAGATCACGCGCTTCCTCGACGCGAACCCCCTCACGAAAGAGCTCTTGACGCACGCGACGCCCGCCCCTGGCGACTGCCGGATGTACGGCAACCTGCCGTACTTCGTGGATTCCTACATCGGTCCCGGCTGGACGTGCGTCGGGGACGCCGGCGGGTTCATCGATCCTTTCTATTCGCCGGGCCTCGACCAGATGGCCTTTTCGGTCTACTCGCGGGTCGGCCTCATCCAGAGGGCCCTCTCGGGCGCGCGAACCGACGAGAAGGCCGCGGAGATGGCAAAAGAGTACGAGCTTCACAACAAGCGGTACACGCGCTTCATGACGTACTTCTACGAGGCGATCTTCCGCGACAAGTACCACGTCATGGGCGACTACGACACGATGACGACGGCGTTCCTGATGGACACGTCTCTCTACTACCTCGCGGCCATCATTCCCGTGTACCGCTGGTCGCCGGAGCGCCTCGGCATCCCGCCCTACTACCAGGACGGCTCGGAAATCGCGTTTTATCCGATGCGTTTCTACAACCGGCGGCTCGTCGCGATCGCGAAGCGGAAGAGGGCGCTCGGAATCTACGGAAACCACAACGCAGGAAGGCGCCCCGGCCTCGTCGGCTTCTCTGTCCGAAGCGCCGCCTGGGTGATGCTCGGGCACGGTCTCGCGCGCTGGGCGAAGGCCGAGCTCGCGAACGCCTGGAGCTACGTCGTCAAGCCGTCGCCGATCGGCGGTCCTGTTCCGAACCTGCCCCCGAAGCCGCCACGCGTTCCGGCGGCGGCGCTTCCCCTGCGGGAAGCAGCATCGGCCGACGGCACGTAAGACGTGAAGCGTCTCCTCCCCTTCTCCGCGGTCGCGGCGCTCATTGCCGTCTGGTTCCTGGCCGCGCGAACGCAGACCTCCGGCCTCTTCCCGAATCCGCTGCAGGTCCTGTTCGGCCTCGTCGAGCTGCTCCAGCGGGGCCTCCTCGCGAAATACGTCGTGGCGTCCCTTTACCGGGTCAGCTGGGGCTACCTTCTCGCGGTCGTGACGGCGATCCCGCTCGGGCTCTTCCTCGGCTGGTACAGGCGGGGAGAGCAGGCGCTGAATCCTCTCCTTCAGCTTCTGCGGCCGATTTCGCCGCTCGCGTGGATCCCGATCTCGATCCTCTGGTTCGGCGTCGGTGACATGGCCGCGATCTTCCTCATCTTCCTCGCCTCTTTCCTTCCGCTCGCCGTGGCGTCGATGAACGCCGTCCGCAGCGTGCCGCCGACCCTGCTGCGCGCGGGGCGGAATTTCGGCCTCTCGAACCTGCGCATCCTCACGAACGTGATCCTGCCCGCCTCGCTGCCCCAGCTCATCGTCGCGCTCCGGATCTCCCTCGGGGTCGCGTGGCTCGTCGTCGTGGCCGCGGAGATGATCGCGGTCAACTCCGGTCTCGGCTTCCTCATCGTCGACGCGCGCAACGCCGGCAACCGGTACGACCTCGTCGTCGCGGGGATGGTGATGATCGGGCTCATCGGGCTCGTGCTCGACGTCTCGATCCGCCAGCTCGAGAAAATGCAGGCGCTCCGGTGGGGGTATGGATCGTGACAGCTCCGGCGCCTTCCAAGGTGAGCGTCCATGGCGTTTCGATGGAGTTCAGCACGGACGGGGGCCCGATCGAAGTCCTCACGTCGATCGACCTCGAAGTTGCGGACGGGGAATTCGTCTGCATCCTCGGACCCTCCGGGTGCGGAAAGTCCACGCTCCTGAATATCGTGGGAGGGTTTCTCGCGGCGACGTCCGGGAAGGTGCTCATCGACGGCCAGGCCGTCACGGGCCCCGACCCTCGCCGCATCTTCGTGTTCCAGGAGCGAGGCGTCTTCCCGTGGCTCACGGTGGAGGGAAACGTCGCCTTCGGCCTCTTCCGGCTGGACGCCGCGGAGAGGGCGGAACGCATCGCCCACTACGTCAAGCTCGTCGGCCTCTCCGGCTTCGAGAACGCCTACCCCCAGGAATTGTCCGGCGGCATGAAGCAGCGGCTGGAGGTCGCGCGCGCGCTCGCCGTGAATCCCGACGTCCTGTTTCTCGACGAGCCCTTCGGCGCCCTCGACTCGATCACGCGCCTCGTGATGCGCAGCGAGCTCCTGCGCATCCGCCGCGCCGAGAAGAAGACGATCCTGTTCGTCACGCACGATATCGACGAGTCCGTCCAGCTCGCGGATCGCGTCGTCGTCATGTCCACCCGGCCCGCCACGATTCGCCGGATCGTGGACATCGAGATGCCCCATCCGCGGGACCTCAGCTCGCCGCGGTACATCGAGCTGCGCGACCTTCTCCTCGGGGAGATCGGCCTTGCCCACAAGATCTGACATCGAGCGCTTCGCTTTGCCGCTCGGAACCGCCGCTCTCGTGATCCTCATCTGGGCGCTTACGGTGCGGTTCACCCACACGAACGTATTCCCGTCGCCGCTGCGCGTGTTGCTCGGCCTCCGGGAGCTCGCGGGCAAGGGTGTCCTCGGGCACTACGTCGGCGACTCGCTTCGCCGCGTCGCGGCGGGGTACCTTCTCGCACTCGTTCTCGGCATTCCGGCGGGACTCGCGCTCGGATGGCATCCGAACCTCGCGTCGGCGTTCAATCCGGTCATCCAGATGGCGCGCCCGATCAGCCCGCTCGCGTGGATGCCGCTTGCGATCCTGTGGTTCGGGGTTTCGGAGGCGGCTCCCGGCTTCCTCATCTTCCTCGGAGCGTTCTTTCCGATCGTCGTGGCTTCGATGAACGGCGTGAAGAGCGTCCCCGCGATGTACCTGCAGGCCGGCCGCAATT
>JARXKK010000063.1 GCA_030278895.1 Acidobacteriota bacterium | reverse complement strand
CCTAAGGAATCACGTGGACTTCGGGGTCGAGCGAGAGCTTCTTCCCGTTCGGAAGCGTGACGAAGACGGTGTACTTGAACTTCTTGCCGACGTGCTTCTTGTCGGAAACGTGGTGCGAGAGCACGTGCCTCTTCGACTTGGGGTGGTGGTGGTCCGCGTGGAAGGGGTGAATGCCCTTGTCGAACTCGACCGCGTCGATGGTCCCTTCGCCGTTGAGGAACCAGTGAACGCGCTGTTTGCTCTTGACCGAGACCGGCACGGGATCGGGGAACAGGGACAATTTGCTCCCTTTCACGGTGACGCAGACGATCTGCTCGTCGTCGATGTGATGTGACAGGTTTGGCATGAGCGATCTCCTTACTTTTTCTCGCCGGCTCCGCTCGCTCCGGAGAGGAGCTGCTGGAAGCGCGGTTCGTTTCGAAGCGTCGTGAACTCGGGATCGGAGCTGATTTCGACGGTACCATAGCCTTGCGCGACGGCCCGGGCGAGGAGGCGCAGTGACTCGTCGCGGCGGCCGAGGACGAGGGAAACGACGGCCGCTTTCTGGAGAACGGATGCGTTCTCCGGCTCGAGCGCCACCGCGCGTTCCACGAGCCGCGCCGCCTCGTCCCGGCGTCCGGAGCGCGCGTCGCAGAGCGCGAGGTGCCCCGTCGCGCCGCCGTCCTTCGGGTTGACGCGGAGGACGCCCTCGGCCAGGGGAATGGCGGCCTCGTACGCCTGGCGCGCCCTTTCGGACTGGCCAGGCGTGAACGTCAAAGCGTCTCCGAGATAGACGTGGTACCGATAGTCGCCCGGCGTCAGCGTGATCGCTTTCCCGAAGGAGTCCGCCGCCTCGGGAAAGTTGCCGAGCAGGTACTGGCACGCTCCGATGTTCGAGTAGGCGAGGGAGCTCGGCTTGATTTCGATGGACTTCTTGAGCGCTCCGATCGCTTCGTCGAAAAAGCCCTGCCGGATCCGGACGGCGCCGAGGCTGGTGTGGAGGCCGTACACGCCGGGGCTCAGGTCGATCGCCCGCTGATACTCCCGCGCCGCATCCGCATAGCGACTCTGGCGGAAGAAGAAACCCGCGAGGTCCTTGTGGCTGGACCACGACGTGGGGCGCATTTCGACGAGGTGCTTCCACGTGGCCTCGGCGCCGGCGAAATCCCGAGTGGCCTCGAACGCGGCGGCGCGTGTCGCGACGGCTTCGACGTCGCCGGAGTTTTTCTCGAGGACTCTTCGGAGAATGGGCAACGCTTCCGCGGGCCGACCCGTCGCCCGGAGAACGCGGGCGACCGTGACCTGCGCCTCGGGGAGATCGGGGTCGAGCCGGACAGCCCGCTCGGCGGCTGCCTTCGCCTTTTCGGCGAGGGAAGCGTCCTTCGAGAGGGCGAAGGACGAGAGGTACGCCCGTCCGAGCGCTGCCTGCACGAGCGCCGAGTCGCCGCCACCTGGAATCCTCTCGAGGATCTCGGCCGCCTGCCCGAGGAGCGCCGGATCGTCGATCCGCTCGAGGCAGCCGAGCGCGACGAGGTAGTCGCTCTGAGAGGGGCCGCGCGCGATCTCTTCGCGGCCCATCGGGACGCTTGCCCCCGCGACCCGAAGCGCGAGCGACGCGCAGATCTTCGCGTAGAGCTCGTTCTCCAGCCGGAACCAGTCGCTCTCGAGCCCGATCACCTCACCGGCGTCGATCTGGACGGGCGATGTCGCGAGCGCGAGCGAGTACGAGAGCTGGATCTGGTCGCCGCTCTTCCGCGCGCTCGGGGCGAGGATCAGGTTCGCGCCGGTGTCCTTCGCGACTTTCGCCGCGTCGGTCTCGAGGCGGGCGGCCGCGGGCAGCATGATCGACACGCCGGACACGCGTTGCAGCTTCGACCTGAGGCTGACCGAGAAGCCGTCGCAGAGCTGCCGGCCGTCGCTCCGGCCCGTGAAATCGGCGGCGGGGAGAACGGCGAGCAGCTTCGTAAAGGGCAGCGCCTGGCCGGTGCGGCCGCGGAGGGAGACCCACGCGATCGCGGCCGCGACGGCGAGCAGGACGGCACCGCCGGCTGCGAGGGGAAGGGAGAGGCGACGCACCTTCGGGGACGGCGGCGCGGCCATCGCGGCCATCGCGGGCCTTACGGCCATCGCGGGCATCGTCACGAGCGGCGTCTGACCCGTCCGGACGAGATCGATCTGCTTTCGCGCGCTGGCGAGGTCGGGTAGACGCTCATCGGCGCGTTTCGCGAGGCAGGCTTTCAGGAGCTCGACGACGGGGAGGGGCGTCTCGGGTGGAATGCTCTTCCAGTCGGGCTCGCGGTCGAGAACGGCAACGAGGACGTCGGTCGCGGTTGGTCCGTCGAACGCCTTCTTCCCGGTGAGCATCTCGAAGAAGAGGCAGCCGAAAGCCCAGACGTCGCTGCGGGCATCGAGGTCCGCGCCGCGCGCCTGCTCCGGCGACATGTAGGGCACCGTGCCGAGAATGACTCCCTTCAACGAGGCGCCGCCCTCGAGAGTGGGGAACTCCGAGTCGTCCGATCCCCCAGCTCCCGGCGCGAAAGCCTTGGCGAGGCCGAAGTCGAGGAGCTTGACGTTTCCCTCCGGCGTCACCTTCACGTTCGCGGGCTTCAGGTCGCGGTGGAGGATCCCCTTCGCGTGGGCGACGCCCAGCGCCTGGGCCACGTCGTGCGCGAAGGCAAGAGCGCGGGGGAGCGGGAGCGGGCCATTGCGCAGAAGCTCCTGGATCGTCTCGCCCGGCACCATCTCCATTTCGAGGACCCGGATGCCGTCCACCGTCTCGAAGCTGTAGATCGAGGCGATGTGCGGGTGGTTGAGCGCGGCCAGGAGCTGCGCCTCGCGCTGGAAGCGCGTCGCGCGCTCCCGGTCGGCGGAGAACGCCTCGGGCAGCAGCTTGAGAGCGACGTCGCGGCCGAGGCGCGTGTCTCGCGCCCGCCAGACCTCACCCATGCCGCCCACTCCGAGGAGCGCGATGACCTCGTAGGGCCCGAGGCGGGTGCCAGCCTGCAGTTCCGTCTCCTCGTCAAAGGTTAGAAGTCGAGCGCCGCTCAGGGTTCTGAGTCGGTACCGAGCCTAGCCGGAGGAGAGCGCAGCGGCAAGCCCGCTTCCCTGGGCGGTGCGCGTCCTACTGAGGAGAGAGCCGGGCGCGCACGATGAATCGGTCCGGCGCGGCCCCGACCCACCCGAAGGGATAGCACGTCACCAGCGTGAGGACGGCATCGCCGGTCGGGCCGAGGACGCGCGTTTCCCCCGGCTTGACGACTTCGGTCGAGTCCACTCGGTACTCGTAGCGGCCCCGGGCCGTGCGGATCCGGATCGTGTCCTGAACCTTGATGAGCCGCAGCGCGCGGAAGAAGGAATCCCGGTGTCCCGCGAGCGCCATGTTGCCGCGCTCCCCGGGCCGCGCCGTCCCGGGGATGTGCCCCACCGCGACGGCGAGCGTCGCGTCGTCGTCCCCCTCCCGAACGATCGCCGAGACGCCGATCCGCGGAATCTCGATCCGGCCGAGGACGAGCGGGTCCGCGCCACGAGCCGGCGCAGGCAACGCAAAATTCGCCAGGACCGCAGAGGGCTGCGGGCCCGGCGCCGGCGCGCCGGCCCTCCGCTCCATGTCGGAAAAGGCGCGCCCTTGGCGCGCCTGGTAAACGTGTGTCGTGACGACCGCCGCGAGGGCCCAGCCGACGAGCGAGACGCCGATCAGGGAGAAGGCGATCTCGCCCCGGCTGAGCCGCTTCACGATTTCTCGACCTCGTCAGGCCGCCCGGTTCGCGATGACCCGAAGAGCGAAGGCGCCAGCGAGAGACAGCATCCCCAGCGCGGCAAAGAGCGGAACGCGGCTCGCGGTCGGCGGCAGGGGCTTTGCGGGACGGGCTTCCGCCAGCAGGACGGGCGGCGCCGGCTCCTCGTAGGGCTTCATTTCCTGCGCCGGCGTCACGACCGTCAAGGAGACGGACTTGTAGTCCGCTTCCTTCGTCTCGTCCGGAATCGCGATCACGGGTTCCTTCGCCACGGCCGCGAGCTCCATGGCGTGCCGCTTCGGGTAAATGATGTCCTGACCGTTCGTCGTGTCGCGCGCGAACCAGGTGCGAAGGGCCTTGGGCTGGCCCGCGGCGGTCGCGTAGTAGACGTAACGGCTCGAGGGAATTGCCTCGTTCGTCCCGATGGGGTGCGGCGTCGCGAGGACGGTGGCGAAGACCTTCGTCTGGTCCTCGTTCGTCACCTGGATCATGTTGCGGTTGGAGGCGAGCAACACGACCTTGATGAGGTACGTCCCGGGCTGCAGGATGACGCCGCCGACGTTGATAGGCTCGGTCACGGTGAAAGTCGAGTTCTCCCGGTCGCTCTGCGCATAGACGGGCGCCGACGCGGCCCCGATCAGCGTCACGAACGTGCCGAGGGCCAGGCGGTACAACAGCTTCTTCATCTCAAGCCTCTTTTTCTCTCGATTGGGGACGTTGGAGAGACCGGAGACGGTCCGGCAACCGATCTGCCGTCAGACGACTCTTCGCCCCTGGATGAGCTGGATGATTACGACCACGATGGCGATGACGAGGAGGACGTGGATGAGGCCGCCCATGGTGGTGGAGGTCACCATCCCGAGCGCCCAGAGAACCAGAAGGATCAAGCAGATTGTCCAGAGCATGGTGGTTCCTTTCGTTTCCTTGTAGAAATTGCCTGACTCGGGTGCACGACCTGCCGCCGGGTCACGGCGGGGCGGGGAACGCTAGGCTTTGATGTTGTTGCCGAGATTCGTCAGGGCCTTGCCGACCTGGCGGCGCGCCTTGCCGAGGCCCTCCTCGATCGCACCTTCGGCCCGCTGGAGGGAGCCCTCGCGTTCCATCTTCTTGTTGCCCGAGAGAATCCCGACGGCTTCCTTCACTTTCCCTTTGGTCTTCTTCACTTTCCCGGCGACTTCATGCTGTTTCATGGGTGTTCTCCTTCGTACCTTCCGTGTGGACTACGCACGCGACGTGCCATGCGGGCGGTGCTGCCAACGGCGCAGGTCAGCGGTGTGTCAATCGACCGCCGTCGTGCTGCTTACATCTTGGGCTTCTGGTCCTTCGCCGTTGGGTCGGAAGAACTGCCCGTCTTCATCATCGGGCATTCCATCTTGCCCTTCGCCCCGTGCATCGGCATGTGATGCGCCATGTGCGCCATCGACCCGTGTTGCATCTCCATCATCATGGAGCGGGAGGCCTTGCGCTGGGCGACGAGCTCGTTGATCACGGCCGCCATCGGCCTCTCCATCGCGTCGACCGCCTTGGATTCCTTGGCGGCATTCATCTCCGCCACCAATTTGTCCAGCGTGGCGTCCATCGCCTGGAGTTTGTCCTGCATCTCCTGGTGCCTGGCCATCATGGCCTCGCACTCTGTTTTCATTTCCGCGTCGTGCGTGCCTTTCGCCGCGGTGCCCTTGTGATGGCCGGTCATGGGAGCCGCCTGGGGACTCTTGGTGGCCGGAGGAGGAGCGGCGGGTGCGGTCGTTTGCGCGCCGGCGCTTACGGACAGCGCGAGCGCGGTCGCGGCGACGATGCCGGGAACGAAGGTCCTGGGAAGGGGCGTTTTCATCTTCGTGCTTCCTTTTCTGGCGGCTGTTGAAACCGCACGTCAAGCGTCTGGGGTTCGTCAGGCGCGGATGGAGGAGCGGCTAGCCCTTCGGGCGCATGAAAAGAAGGGCTCCGCCGACCACGATCGCGCCGACACCGGCCCATATCGGCACGTTCACGGTCTCCTTCTCCTTCACGGCAAACTCGATAGGCCCGATCTTCGTCTGATGTGTGTTCTTCGTGTAGGTGAAGCCGCCGTACAGGAGCGCGAGCGCGCCTGCCACGATGAGGACGAGAGCGACGCCTTTGAGTCTGTCCATTGAGGCCTCCTTCGGTACGAGTAGCGGAACGGCACGCTTTGCCGGACCGATCGGCAAGACGTGCTGGGACGAAGCGGCGGAACGCTCCTGGCGCGTGCCGGACTACGCGCTCAGGCGCACCGTGATGCGGTGGACCTTGTCGGCGCCGGTCTCGTCGACGACCGTGACGCGCTTGCCGACCACGACGGCGCCGTCGACGGAATAGACGACGTTCTTGTCGTCGAGGTCGAAGCTGTGCATCTTCTTCTCGCCCGTCATCACTTCGATCTTCTTGCCAGGGGTGAAGACCGTGACCGTCCCAACGATCGTCTCGGTCTTCGACGCGACAGTGCCGGCGGGCGTGTCGGCCTTGGTCTCGCTCTTGACCTCGAGAGTCGCGCCTACCTGCTTGGTCTCGGTCGTGGTCTTGACGGTTCCCTCCGAGGTCTGTGTCGTCGATTCGGTCTTCTTCTGGACGGTGTTGGGGGACTGGCCACAGGCCGTCGCAACGGCGAGGAGCCCGGCGGAAACGAGAAAAGCGAGCTTGCGGTGAAACATGTTGTTCATCTCCCGACTCGTCAGAGCAGAAGTCGTGCCAGCCGCACTGCAGTCGCCTAGTCGGCCCGGAGGACGTCGTGCTCGTGTCCACGAGGCGTGCAGTGCAAGTCCGTCGGTGACCGCCGGGAGGTCGCCTTTGAGGATGTGGAGATCCGTTCCGCACGCCTCATATCTGGCCCGCAGCTTGCGTAGGGCTCACCATGAGCAAGACCAAGCATTTCAGCCTGTCTGCCGCCCTCCTCGTCCTGGCGACCGGCGTTCCCTTCGCGGGCACGGCGATCGCGCAGCCTCAACCCCCGATGCCGCCCGGGATGCCGATGCCCCCGATGCCCGGGGATCTGCACGTCCGCATCGTCACAGAGGCTCCGCCGGCGCGCCGCCACGAGGTCGTGACCGTGCGGCCGGACCGCGACCACGTGTGGGTCAAGGGAAACTGGCATCACACGGGCGAGCAGTGGAGCTGGAACGAGGGCCGTTGGTATGCGCCGCGCCCGCACGCCCACTGGGTCAAGGCCAGCTACAAGAAGGTGCATGGCGGGACGCGTTACAGCCCGGGACACTGGTCGAACGAGCACCTCGTCTACAACTGATACCGGATCGGGAACTGACGGTCCGGCGAGACTAAAGCTCTGACCGGATCGGTGTCACGAGCCACTCCGTCACCCGCTTTTTCAGGGAGCGCTTTTTCCACATCGTGTGCGTGTAGGGTCGGCATCGCGACAGATCCCGCCGGAAGCTCTCTCTCATCTGCCCGGCGAACGCGCCGTCGTAAACGAACAGATTGATCTCCTCGTTCAGGTGGAAGGACCGTTCGTCGAAGTTCGCCGATCCCACCGTAGAGAAGACCCCGTCCACGACCATCGTCTTCAGGTGGAACATCGTCGGCTGGTACTCGAAGATCTTCACGCCCCCGTCGAGAAGCGGTCCGAAGGACGAGCGCCCCGCCGCTTTCGTCGCGGGCACGTCGCTCTCCTCGTCCGACGGGACCATCACCCGCACGTCCACGCCTCTCTTCACGGCCGCGACCAGCAGTCCGGCCGTCGCGTCGTCCGGAAGGAAATAGGAGTTCGCGATCCAGATCTCCTTCGCGGCGGCCGCGAGGGAGATCGCGTAGACGCGGCCCGCCCCGGACATCGGCGCGAGCGGCGAGGACGGCACGACGGCGACGGCGCTCGCGCCGATCTGGGGAAGCGCGGGGAAGAACTCCTCGCCGACGAGCGCTTCGCCGGTCGTCTCCGACCAGTTCTCCTGGAACGCGCGCTGGAGGCCGCGGACGGCGGGCCCTTCCACCCGCACCTGCGTATCGCGCCAGTGCTCCTTCGAATCGGCGTTGCCGCCCCACGGGTCGGCGAACCCGACGCCGCCGGTGAAGCCGGCGACGCCGTCCACCACGAGAACGCGCCGGTGGTTGCGATGGTTGAAGACCCAGAGCATCCAGGGCTTCAGCGAGTGGAAGAACTCGACATGGCAGCCGGCCTGGCGCAGGACGTCGACGTCGCCGGCCTTCATGCGCCGGCTCGGGGAACCGACCGCGTCGAGGAGGACGCGGACCGCGACGCCGCGCGCGGCCCGTTCGGCGAGCGCGTCGCGGAAGCGCGTGCCAACCTCGTCCGACCAGAAGATGTAGGCCTCGAAGTTCACGGTCTTTCGGGCGCCGGAGATGGCGGCGAGCATGGCGGGGAAGATCGCGTCGCCGTTTTCGAGAAGCTCGAGCCTGTTGCCGGACGTCATCGACGCGCCGGGCAGCGCCGACGGCAGAAACGTCGCCTCTGTCACCGAGAAGTCGTGAGGCAGCTCGTAGACGGTGTGCTTCGGGGCGCCCGCCTTCGCGATCGTGACCGCGAAGGCGTAGCCCGCAGCGAACGCCGCAAGGACGATCATAAAGCTGCGGAAACGCCGCGGCCTCTTCGTTCCGCTTGCTCTCACGGCCGGAAGACTACGCTTCCTGCGCAGGAGGGATCGGCGCAGTTGCGGGCGGGCAACCCACTACTCTAGTCTGACACCGCACGATGACGACTTCCACGACTTCCAAGATCATGCGCCCTCTGCGAGTCCTCCTCGTCGGTGACGAGAAAGAGGACGGTGCCCGGCTGCGCGATTTTGCCGCCGAGTCGTCGGTTCTCTTCGCGCTGGAATGGGCGGGGACCTTCGAAGCCGGGCTCCAGTTCATGACCTCCGGGCGATACGACGCCCACCTGATTTACTCGCGTCTCGGCGACGGGAGCGGCATCGACCTCCTGCGCGCGTATCGCGATGTGGGGGACGGCTCGCCGGTCATCATGGTCGGTCCGGACGACCGCGCTCTCGATATCGCCGCAATGGAGAGCGGCGCCGCGGGCTACCTCGTGAAGGACCGCCTCAACGCGGCCGGGTTCGAGCGCGCGGTCCGTTACGCGATCGTGTCGTCGCGGCGCGCGGAGGATCACCGCCGGGTGCGCGACGAGCTCGAGACCCGGGTCGCGGAGAGGGCCGACGCGCTCGAGACGCTGAACGAGGCGCTGGCGGCCGAGGTGGCCGAACGCCGCCTGGCCGAGCGGGCGCTGCGCGAAGCGGACCGGCGGAAGGACGCGTTCTTCGCGACGCTGGCGCACGAGCTGCGCAACCCGCTCGCGCCGCTGTCGAGCGCGGCCGAAATGCTGTCACGAACGGGCGACAATCCCGAGGAGCAGGAGAGGCGCGAACGGGCTCTGCACGTGGTCCAGAGGCAGGTCGCGCATATGGTCCGCCTGATCGACGACCTTCTCGACCTCTCTCGCATCACGCACGGAAAGCTGGAGCTGCGCCGCGAGCGGGTGACTCTCGCGGCCGTCATCGAGAGCGCGCTCGAGACGGCCGGGCCTCTTCTTCTCCGCCGCCGGCACGCGTTCGAGCTCGTCGTGCCGGCGGCGCCGGTGGCCCTGCACGTCGACGGGATGCGGCTCGCGCAGCTCCTGTCGAACCTCCTCTCGAACGCCGCCAAGTACACCGAGCCGGGCGGGCGAATCCGTCTGGAGGCCGTGCGGGATGGTCATGACGTTGTGGTGACGGTCGTAGACTCGGGCATCGGGATCCGGGCGGCGCAACTCGCGCACGTCTTCACGATGTTCGGGCAGGGGCACCGGGCGCTCGACCCGGTCTACGGAGGGCTCGGGATCGGCCTGGCGCTCGCGAAGACCATCGCCGACCTGCATGGCGGCAGCCTGACCGCGGCGAGCGAAGGCGAAGGGAAGGGAAGCGTCTTCACGTTCCGCGTCGCGTGCGCGGCCGACGACTCCGCCGCTCCCCTCGCGGCGGAGGATCCGCCGAGGGAGGTGCCGATGCCGCGCCGGATCCTCGTCGTGGACGACAACGTCGACGCGGCCCTCACGCTGGCCGAGCTGCTGGCGCTCGAAGGGCACGAGACGCACGTCGCGCACGACGGCCCGTCCGCGGTCGACGCGGCGCGGCGCCTGAGCCCCGATGTCGCGATCCTCGACATCGGCCTGCCGGGGTTCGACGGCCACGAGGTGGCGCGTCGTCTCCGGGCGGAGCCGGCGCTGAAGGGAGTCCTTCTCGTGGCTCTTTCCGGCTGGGTTCAGCCGGACGATCGGACCCGGTCCCGCGAGGCCGGCTTCGACCATCACCTCGCGAAGCCGGTCGAGTTCAAGAACCTCGAGCGCGTCCTCCTGGAAGCGCCGGGTGGTCTGGAAGCGTCTGGTCGTCGAGACCGTACTGCTTGAGGCGGTTGTAGACCGTCTTGAGGCTGATGCCGAGAATCTCGGCCGCCGTCCGCCGGTCGCCGTTCACGGCCTGCAGCGTGGCGATCAGCAGCTTGCGCTCCACCGCCTCCAGCTTCTCTCCGACGCGCACCGGCACCTCGGGCCACGACTCCTCTTTTGCGTTCACCGCCGGCGGACTCACGGCCGGGTGCGACGCATCCAGGACCGCCTCCGCCGCCCCGGCCTGAATGGCGGGAGGGTCGCTGAGGACGTAGGCCCGATGGACCGCGTTCTTCAGCTCGCGCACGTTGCCCGGCCAGTCGTGCCGGTCGAACACCTTGAGAGCCCCCTCTTCGAACGACGTGAGACCACGCCGCTCCTTCTCCTCGACCTGTGACAGGAAATGGCTCGCGAGAGCTGGAATATCGGCTTTGCGTTCCCTGAGGGACGGCATGCGGAGCGGGAAAACATTGAGGCGATAGAAGAGATCTGGCCGGAACGACCCGTTCTTCATCGCCTCGGCCAGGTCGCGGTTTGAGCTCGCCACGAGCCGGACGTCGACGTCCATCTCCTCGTTTCCGCCGACGCGCCGGAAGGTGCGGGTGTCGAGGACCCGAAGAAACTTCACCTGCAGGTCGGGCGGCATCTCCGTCACCTCGTCCAGGAAGAGCGTCCCTCCATGGGCCATCTCGAAGGTGCCGGCCCGGCGCCGTTCGGCCCCCGTGAACGAGCCCTTCTCGTGCCCGAAGAGCTCGCTCTCGACGAGGTTCGGCGAGATCGCCCCGCAGTTGACCGCGACGAAGGGCCCCCGCTCACGGCGCGACAGGGCGTGCACGGTGCGGGCCGCGACCTCCTTGCCCGTACCGCTCTCCCCGGTGATCATCACGGGCGCTTCGGAGCCCGCGACGCGGGCGATCAGACGGAAGACCTCCTGCATCACGGGCGACCGGCCGACCATCTCTCCGATCCTGCCAGCGGCCGCGGGCTCGGCGTGCGTCGCGGGGTGCGAGGCCTGATGCTCCGAGAGGCGCGCGAGAGCCGATGCGAGGAGTGTGGGCTTGAGCGGCTTGAGCAGGAAATCGTGGGCGCCGGCCTTCATCGCGTCGACCGCGGCCACGATCGAGCCCTTTCCCGTCAGAACGAGAACGGCGCAGTCCGGCCGGGCCGCTTTCGCGGCGCGGACGACGTCGAGCCCGTCTCCGTCGGGCAGCCCGAGGTCGGTGATGCAGACGTCCGGCGCCGGAGCCCCCAGCGCGTCGCGCGCGTCCGCAACCGTCCCCACGGCCGAAGCCTCGTGTCCGAGCTCCCGGATGAGCTCGACGAGCGACGCCCGGACGCGCGGCTCGTCCTCGACGACGAGGACCTTCACGCGTCGCCCTTCCGCCCGGCATCAGGCCGGAGGGGCCACGAGAAGAGCGCCACGAGCCGTCCGCCGCGTTCGGAAATCTCGAGTCGGCCGCCATCGGCGACGACGGCGGCCCGGGCCACGAAGAGGGCCTCCGCCTCCGGGATGCCGTGAGGCAGATCGAGAAGTCGCTCGGGACGGCAGGCGCCAGGCTCCTGCGATCCCTCGAGGGACAGAGTCATCCGATCGTCCTCGAGCGTGGCTCGACCGGCCACCGGCCGGACGGTGTCGCCGCGCGTCGCGAACGACGCGACGCTCCGGATCGCCTCGGCTGACGACCGGGGCCGCAGGGCCTGGGGCGGAATGGCCTCAGCGGACTCGTCGAGGGGAACTCTCGCGGCGCGGCAGACGTCGCGAAGGGACGTCTCTTCCTGCCGCTCGTCGGCGATGTTCGCGAGGCGAAGCAGGAGATCGAGGAGGCGGCTCGTCGTGCCCACGTCGGCCTGTACGGCGCGAACCCGCTCGACGACCCACGACGGATCGGCTGCGGACGGCGCCAGGAGCCGCCGCTCCACGAGGTCGAGTTTCAGCGCGGCGGCCGAGAGCGGATCCGCGAGGGCATGCCGCAGCGCGTGCAGGATTCGCGAGGGCTCGCCGGCAGGGTCGGGGGGCAACACGGCGTCCATATTGGAGATCCGCAAACTAGCACAGGGCGCCCGGCCTCGTTTCTTCGCGGGCGTCCCGCTACGCCGGGAGGAGTGCGAGCATGGCGGAGAGAGCCTCGACGTGCTTCCTCTGCCGCGGGATCAGCTCCATCTCGACAAGCTCCCGGGCGTCCTCGTCGAGCGAGGTCAGGGAGGCTTCGTACTCGGCGAGACCGCGTCTTTCGGACGCGAGGAGCGCGGCCACGAACTCCCGCTCGCCCAGCTTCGCCGACGAGCCGTTGCCGGTGAGAGCCAGAACCCCCGAACCTTCCCAGGGGGCCGCTTCGGACACAGGCACGCCACCGCGGGCTTTGACCGACCCGTGGAGCGCCGTCACCGTTCGCTGGTGATCGGAGGCGAGCCGCAGGATGTGTTCCCCGTCGGAGTTGGCCTTCCTCCGCAGCACGCCGAGGGCCTTCTGGTATGTGGCCACCGCAGCAAGTTCGACACGCAGGAGGGAGTTGAGGCTTTCAATCACGTCGTATGAGCTAAGCATGCGGCGTGCCAGCACCCGACCTCCGAAATCACTGCACCTGTGGGCCTGCGGTCGCACTTTCCAGTTACGATCAGCACTTCTTGCCGATTTCAACCGGCAAGGCCTGCGAGACGAGGGCATTACGCATGGCATCCACCGTGCGTAAGCAGTCGGAAGGATCAGGAAGGAAAACGCCAAATGAAGACTCTCGTTCTCGCCTTCGCTCTCGTTGCCGCAGTGTCGCTTGGAGGGCGGAGCGAGGCCCAGCCGCAGGATCCCTACGCACAGCAGGTCCCCGCCACGCAGGCGGCCTCCTCCCCGAACTCCGCGCTCGTCGAGGACATCACCCGGCTCTGGAAGGCCAACCTCTCCGAGGAGTTCATCAGCAAGTACTTCGCGCACTCGGTCATCGCCCGCGACCTGACGCCCGACGACGTCGTGCGGCTTCGGAACGCCGGTGTGCCGGAAAGCCTCATCACGTCGATCACCCTTCGGGCATCGGAGCCCGGCGCCGCCGCGGCGCCGAAAGCCGCAGGCCCCCGCGACGCTCGTCGCTGGGACGGCCTCACGCGGCGGAACTCCGGAGTGGTGCTGCTCAAGGGCCGTTGGGACGCAGGAGTCCTCGAGTTCAAGGACGCTTCGCTGCGCTGGATGGACGCCAAGGACGCGGGGAAGAACGTCCTCCTTCCGGCCGCCCAGATCACGGAGCAGCAGCTCACCTGCCTGAAGAAGGCGGGGGGCAACGAGTGCTTCGAGTGGGTCGTGAAGACGCGGAACGATGAGTACCGCTTCCGCGACGTCGGCTGGCAGCAGGGCGAGAACGCGAAGGTCGCCGAGCTCTTCGAGTTCTTCAGCGGCGCCTATCCGAACCTGATCTCGTCGCGCCGGCCGGTCGACGAGAAGTAACGTCACTTACAATCCCCGGCGTCACCCATGACACTCGCCGCGGGACAGAAACTGGGACCTTACGAGATCCTCGCTCCCCTGGGCGCCGGTGGGATGGGCGAGGTCTATCGCGCGCGCGACTCGCGCCTCAGGCGTGAGCTGGCGATCAAGGTTCTCCCGCCGGAGCTCGCGGGCGACGTTGAGCGGCGTCAGCGGTTCGAGCAGGAGGCGCGCGCCGCCTCCGGGTTGAACCACCCGAACATCGTCACGATCTTCGACATCGGGTCCGACGACGCGAACGTCTTCATCGCGATGGAGCTGGTCGACGGAAAGAATTTGCGCGAGGTGCTTCGCCCCGGGGCACTGCCGACGAAGCGCCTCCTCGATATCGCCTGCCAGATCGCCGACGGTCTCGCGAAGGCCCATGCGGCGGAGATCGTTCACAGGGACCTCAAACCCGAGAACGTCATGGTGTCGAAGGACGGCGTCGTCAAGATCCTGGACTTCGGCCTCGCGAAGCTCCTGAAGGAGCAGCCCGGGGAAGGCACGGACATTCCGACGGCGACGCGCGCGGGCACGGTCATGGGGACCGTCGGGTACATGTCGCCCGAGCAGGCCAGCGGCAAGGTCCTGGACTTCCGGTCCGACCAGTTCTCCCTCGGATCGATCCTCTACGAGCTCGCGACCGGCAAGCGCGCGTTCGAGCGCTCGACCGGCGCGGAGACGCTGACGGCGATCATCCGCGAGGAGGTCGAGCCCGTGGGGCGCCTGAACGCGAGCGTACCCGGCCCGTTCCGGTGGCTCGTGGAGCGCTGCCTGCAGAAGGATCCCGAGGAGCGCTATGCCTCGACGCGCGACCTCGCGCGCGACCTGAAGAGCATTCGCGATCACCTTTCCGATTCTTCCGTCTCACTGGCGAGTGACGTATCGGGCGGCGCCGCGGCGGTCCGGCCGGCGGGGCGGCGGCGCGGAACGCGGGCCGCGGTTGCCACGGCGGCCCTGCTGGCCGCGGTTGCGGCCGGGGCGCTCCTCGAGAAGCGGCTTTCGCGCACCGTGCCCCCTTCGTACCAGCAGATCACGTTCGGCAGCGGCACGATCAGGTCGGCGCGCTTCGCGCCGGACGGGCAGACGATCGTCTTCAGCGCGGGGTGGGATGGCGGTCCGCTCAAGCTCTTCCTCAAGCACCCGTCCAGCCCCGACTCGCTGCCTCTGTCGCTTCCGAGCGCGAACCTCCTCGGAATCTCGCCGTCCGGAGAGATGGCGATCGCGACCGACTGCCGCTCGAACCACCCCGGCCTGTGCGCGGGAACGCTCGCGCGCGCCGCCCTGACCGGCGGGTCTCCCCGTGATGTGGCGGAGGGGATCCAGGAGGTCGACTGGGCTTCCGACGGCGCGACGATGCTCGTCGTGCGCGACTTCGGCGGGAAGTCCCGCATCGAGTTCCCGATGGGCAAGGTCCTCTACGAGACCTCGGGCCACGTGAGCTATGCGCGGCTGTCGCCGAAGGGCGACCGGATC
The DNA here is from genome assembly GCA_030278895.1 of Acidobacteriota bacterium. Classification (GTDB taxonomy): domain Bacteria; phylum Acidobacteriota; class Thermoanaerobaculia; order UBA5066; family UBA5066; genus Fen-183. The sequence goes on along the minus strand of JARXKK010000063.1, from coordinate 3,306 downwards.
GCCTTTCTCGACCACGGCTTCCCGCTCGACGACGCGGGCACGGTCGCGGTCGTCGACCTGGCGGGAAAGAAGACGAAGCTCACGGGACAGTGGGCGAGCGAGCACGGCCTCGCGTGGGAGCCGTCGGGGAAGGAAGTTTGGTTCACGGCGACGGAGGCGGGCGCGAATCGCTCGCTTTACGCCGTGAGCCTCTCCGGTCAGCTGCGCGTCGTGACGAGGGTCCCGGGCGGGCTGAAGCTCCACGACATCGCGAAGAGCGGCAAGGTCCTCCTGACGCGGGAGAGCCCGCGCGTCGGGATCCTCGGCATGCTCCAGGGCGACGTGCGCGAACGCGACATGTCGTTCCTCGACTACTCGTTCGCCGCCGACCTCTCGGCCGACGGGAAGCTCCTCCTCTTCGACGAGGAAGGGGAGGCGGGCGGCGCGAACTACACGGTCTACCTTCGCAAATCCGACCACTCGCCCGTGGTCCGGCTCGGCGAGGGGAACGCTCTCGCGCTTTCGCCGGACGGGAAATGGGCCGTCTCGATTCTCCCGCTGCCCAATTCCCCGATCCGCCTCCTGCCAACGGGGACGGGCGACCACCGGGATCTGGCGCTTCCGGGCCTCAGTGCGGAACAGGCCGCGGCGTTCGTGGACGGCAAGCGAATTCTCTTTGCGGCGAGCGAGGCTGGCCATGGCGTGAGGCTGTACGTTCAGGAAATCGATGGCGGCAAGCCCCGGCCCGTCACACCGGAGGGGATTTCCACGGCCCTTCCGGGATTCGCGGTGTCTCCCGACGGGAAGCTCGTCGCGGCGATCGGACCCGACCAGAAGTGCGGCCTCTTCCCCGTGGACGGAGGCGATGCGCGGCCCGTGCCGGGACTCCTGCCCGGCGAATACCCCCTCAGGTTCTCGCCGGACGGCCGCTCGATCTACGTCTGGAAGCGCGGAGACCTGCCCGCGCGCATCACGCGCCTCGATCTCGAGTCGGGGAAGCGCGACGTCTTCAAGGATCTCCTCCCGGCGGACCCGGCGGGCGTCGAGCGGATCTCGAACGTCCTCGTCGCGCCGGACGGGAAGGGGTACGCCTACTGCTACGCGCGGCTGCTCTCGGACCTCTTCGTCGTCGAAGGGCTGAAGTAGTCCGCCCTCTCACTTCCCGGCGCGCAGCTGGAGCGGCCAGTTCACGACGAGATCGAGGAGCGCGTGGGGTTTCTGCCCCTCGCCGATGACGAGGAAGCGCTGATGATCCGCCGCCGGAGAGAACGTCGCGCCCGTCGGGTTCGGTCCGTCGGCCCGAAACAGGGGCCGGCTCGATCCGACCTCGAGGCTCTCGCCGCGGACCGCGACCGGCACCGCCCGGAGCGTGCCGCCGAGGTCGTGGTAGATGATCTCTTTCCCGTCCGCGCTCCAGAACGCGTACGCCCCGCCCTCGTTCGAGATCTGCCACTTGCGTCCCGCGCGCGGGAACGACGTGACGTAGACCTCCCACCGCCCCGATTCCTCGGAGCTGTAGGGCAGCCACTTCCCGTCCGGGGAGAGCGGCGACGGGATCTCGTTGAACTTCGTCCTGAGCCAGGGCTCCGCCTTCTTCGAGCCGTCCAGCGGCAGGATACGGACCTCGATGCCCACGTCCTTCTGGTCTTCCCAGAAGAGGAGCGAGCGTCCGCCCGGCGTGAAGGACGCGGGATACTTGTCGAGATCCGACGCCAAGAGCAGCTCTTCTTCCGCTGATCCGTCGAGCGCCTTGCGGTAGAGGTCGTAGTGCCCCTTGCGGTTGGACGAGAAGACGAGCGCGCCGCCGTCCGGAGACCAGAGCGGGGCGGTGTCGTCGCCGGGGTCGAACGTGAAACGCGTGCGCACGCCGCGCGAGACGTCGAAGATCCAGACGTCGCGTGTGCCCGTCGCCGCATCCCGGATCGTGACGGCGGCCTGCCGGCCATCCGGAGACAGGGCCAGATCCGCGTAGTCGGCCGGGTCGCCCAGCGTCCCGTCCGGCTTCCCGTCCCGCGTGATCCACTGCAGCCTCACCGCCGTTTCGCCGCGCGCCGTCTGTGAGACGAGGATGCCGGTTTGCGACGCCGAGAAGACGCCGACCGCGGTTCCGAGCGCGGGCATGAGGATCTTCTCGGCGACCGGCGCGGCGTCCCCGGTGAAGGTCAGGCGGCCGGCGTCGAACGGGCGCGCCATCAGGGTCGCCTCGCGAAGATAGAGGAGGTGGCCCGAGGCGTAAACCGCCGCCGCCGGCGACTTCAGCAGGACCTTCTGCGCGCCTCCGTCGAGGGAAGCGACGACGATCGGGTGTCCTTCCACCGTGACGTTCTTCTGGGAGCGCGCGATGTAGAGGAAGTGCTTGCCGTCCGGCAGGAACCGGGGGTGGCGGTGCGAATCGTCGCCGCGCGGAACGTCGAGCTTCGTGACGGCGGTCGCCTCGCCGCCCTTCTCGGAGACCTTGAAGAGCGGAGAGTTCGGGCCGGGCGTGAAGACGATGACGCCGGAAGGGCTCCACGTCCCGCCCTTCCCCTCGGGGGCGGCGCAGAGGGTCAGGGGCGAGCCGCCCGCGACGTCGATCGTCCGGAGCTTCCCGAGTCCGAAGAAGGCGAGCGCGCGGCCGTCCGGCGACCAGAACGGGTACTGCGCTCCCTCCGCGCCGGAGAGCGCGTGCGCCGCGCCCGCGTCCAGCGCGCGCACGTAGAGGTTGACCTTGCCTGCCGCGTCGGCGGCGGTGAACGCGAGCTGCCTTCCGTCGGGCGAAAGCACCGCCGGACCCGGCCCGTTCGACTCGAGCCAGAAGTTCGTGCCGTCCGGGGCCGGGAGTGAGGACCGGACGAGCCGCTCCGGCTTTCGGCCCGCCCTCGCGACGACGGCCGTCAGGACCGCCGCGACGACGAGCGCGGCGGCGGCGACCGTCCAGGCGAGGCGCTCGCGGCTCTTCCTCCGGTGCGCGACGGGCGCGGGCACGCCCGCCTGCGAGCCGCCCTCCGTGATCCACTGCAGCTGAAGACGCACGTCGTGCGCCGTCTGGAAGCGGTCGTCCGGATCCTTCGCGAGGCACGTCGCGATGACGCGGTCGAGGGCCGGCGGCGTCATCGGCGCGAGCGACGACGCGGGGGCCGGGGTGTCTCTCAGGATCGAGCCGATGAGACTCGCCTGGCTCTTGCCGTCGAAGGCCCTCTTTCCCGTTGCCATCTCGTAGAGCACGGCCCCCAACGCGAAGATGTCGGTGCGCGCGTCGGCTTCGCCGCCCTCGAGCTGCTCCGGCGCCATGTACTGGAACGTCCCGAGGATCGTCCCCTGCTGCGTGAGGTGCTGGGGCGACGCCAT
>JARXKK010000062.1:15789-19024 GCA_030278895.1 Acidobacteriota bacterium | reverse complement strand
CTCGTGTTCGCCTTCTTCTCGGCGTCGAAGTCGAAGCTCATTCCGTACGTTCTTCCGATCTGGCCCGCGCTGTCGGTGCTCCTCGCGCTCGGCATCGAGCGCGCCCGCGCGCGCGGCGCGGAGTTCCGGGGGGACCGCCGCGCCACGGCCGTGCTTTTCGGCCTGCTGTTCGCCGCGGCGGCGGCGTACGGCTGGGGCGCGGGCTTTCTCGAGCGCTTCGGTAGCGGAAGGAGCGGTCTCCTCGCGCTCGGCGCGCTTCTCGGTGGTTTCGTGGTGAACGTCTCGCCGCGGGTCTTCGACACATTCGGCCTCCGGCGCGAAGCGGATCCCGTTCCCTGGGTGGCCGCTCCGTGGCTCGCGTTCGTCGCGGGGCTCCTCGTCGTCCTGCCGGGTGCCGCGCGTGTGGTCACCCCGTGGCCGGTCGCGTCGCGCGCGCTCGAGATTCTGGAAGCGGACGACCTTCTCCTGCAGAAGGGGCACTACCTCGAGGTGCTTCCCTTCTACGCGAAGCGTCTCACTCCCGTGTCCTCTCTCGGCTGGAGCGAGCTCGACTTCGGGCGCTCGCATGCGGGCACGGCGGCCCTCTTTCCGACGGACGAGGAGTTCGCGGCAAGCTGGAATGGCGCCCGGCGCGCCCTCGTCGTGGTGCACCGCGACCACCTCGGAGCGTTCGGCCGTGCCCCTCTCTCGACTACCGCGGCGGAGATCGTCGCGCGGGAGTCGAGCGCGAAGCACGTCCTGCTCTCGAACCGGCCGGTGGGATCGAAATCCAATAAGTTGGATTGAACCAACAGGATTCCCCACCCTTGCTGAGCATTGCCCCTTTGACTACAGTGGCTTACCTTGTGTACGCTTTCATCCCTCGAAGGCAGGGTAATTGCACCGTATTTCAGCGGACTTATCACAACTTTGATCTTTGAACCTGTGACGAGAGTGGCAGAAGTTCCAAGAGCAACCACCAACTCCCTTTTGAATTCGAGAGGAGAAGACGAAAGATGAAACACACTTCGCATCCCTTCGGCACGCTGACCCGGGCGCTCGCGTTTGCGCTCGTGGCCGGCTGTCTCATTTCGGCCGCGTCGGTTTGGGCCCAGGGCCTTCCGACGGGAAGGCTCACGGGGCGCGTCGCGAGCAGCGATGGGCTGCCGATGCCGGGCGTCACGGTGACGGCCAAGTCGCCGTCGCTTCAGGGTTCGCGCGTCGTCGTCACGTCGGCGTCGGGCGACTACGCCTTCATCAACCTCCCTCCCGGCGAATACACGATTACAACCGGGCTCTCGGGCTTCCGCGAGCAGTCGCTGAAGGGGCAAACCGTCGGCGCGGGCCAGACGACCTCCGCCAACTTCACGATGAGCTTCTCCGAGGTCACCGCGACGACCGTCGTCTCGGCCCGCTCCGAGCTGATCTCCGAGCAGCCGCAGGCCTCCACGACGTATACGAGCGAGCTCCTGTCGAAGCTCCCCACGGCCCGGAACATCGCATCCGCCGTCAACCTGACGCCTGGCGTCAATGCGAACGGCCCGAACGGAGCCTTCACGATCTCCGGCGCGCAGTCCTTCGACAACAACTTCACGGTCAACGGCGTGAACATCCAGGACAACGTCCGCGGCACGCCGAACAACCTTTTCATCGAGGACGCGATCCAGGAGACGACGACGTCGACGTCGGCCATCTCGGCCGAGTACGGCCGCTTCCAGGGCGGCATCATCAACACGATCACGAAGTCCGGCGGAAACGCCTTCAGCGGATCGGTCCGCGCGTCGTTGAACAACGACGCCTGGGTCGCGAACACGCCGAAGGACAAGGACAGCGCGCGCGTCCAGCAGCTCACTCCGATCTACGAGGCCACGCTCGGCGGGCCTCTCTGGAAGGACCGGATCTGGTTCTTCGGCGCCGCCCGCATCCCGAAAGCGACGAACAACTCTCTCGTCACGAACGCCCCGTCGAACGTTTCGTACGTTTTCAGCGCTCTCGAGAAGCGCTACGAGGGAAAGCTCACGATCTCGCCGGTTCAGAACCACACGCTCACCGGCTCCTACATCCGGATCGAGAACGAGCAGAACAACTACGGGTTCACGCCGCTTCCCTTCTACGACCTCGACAGCCTCTATAACCGGCAGCTCCCGCAGGAGCTCATCACGGGAAACTACAGCGGCGTTCTGACCGACAAGTTCTTCGTGGAAGCGCAGTATTCGAAGCGGAAGTTCACGTTCGAGAACTCGGGCTCCATCTACAACGACCTGATCAAGGGTACGGTCCTTCACGACCAGGCGCAGGGCGGGTACTACAGCTCGCCGATCTTCTGCGCGGTTTGTCCGGGTTCGGCCGAGAAGCGTGACAACGAGGACATCCTCGCCAAGGCCACCTACTTCCTGTCGACTCCCTCGATCGGCACCCACAACATCGTCGTCGGGTACGACAACTTCGCCGGCTCGCGGCTGTCGAACAACTGGCAGTCGGGCTCGAGCTACTTCATCAATGGCACCGACGCCATCTTCAAGAACGGCGACATTTTCCCGGTCATCGACTCGTCCTCGTACCTCGGCTTCTACCCGATCCCGAACGTCGCGCAGCCGAGCGACACGAGAACCCACTCGGTCTTCCTGAACGACCAGTGGAAGCTGAACAACAACGTGTCGTTCAACCTCGGCGTCCGCTGGGACAAGAACAACGCCAAGGACAGCCGCGGCATCGTCACCGCGAACGACAGCGACTTCAGCCCGCGTCTCGCGGCCACGTTCGACCCGACCGGCAACGGCAAGATCCGGTTCAACGCGTCCTACGCCCGTTACGTCGGAGCGATCCAGGAGACGCAGGCCGGGGCGGCAAACAGCTTCGGCTCCCCGTCGTCCTACTACTACGCCTACTACGGTCCCGAGATCAACACGAACCCGAACGGGACGCTCCTGACGCGCGCACAGGCGATCCAGGCCGTCTTCAACTGGTTCGGCATCACGGCCCCCAACCAGTTCCCGACGAAACACGCCGACGACCTCTTCGGCGCGAGCGTCCCGGGCGTCAACACCCAGATTCGTACCAGCCTCAAGTCGCCCTCGACGGACGAGTTCTCCGTGGGCCTCTCGGGGAACCTCTCCAACCGCGGCAGCTTCCGGGTGGACGGCGTCTACCGCAAGGCCGGCCGGTTCTACTCGACCCGAACCGACAGGTCGACGGGCATCGTGACCGACTCCCTCGGCAACAACTTCGACCTCGGCCTCGTCGAGAACATCGACGA
>JARXKK010000062.1:0-15689 GCA_030278895.1 Acidobacteriota bacterium | reverse complement strand
CTCCAAGGGCATCGGCCCGGTCGAGCTCTTCCTTCGTCCCGACATTCTCAACGTCTTCAACAACCAGGGCGTGATCGCGGTCAACACGACGACTCTTTCGCGTGTGAACGGGGGTTCGAATTTCACGGACTTCAACCCGAACACGACAGCTCCCATCGAGTGCCCGCAGGGCACCTCGACGGCGGGTTGCAAGGCCCTCGGCGCGAACTGGGAGAAGGGCACGAACTTTGGCAAGCCCACGGTCCCGGGCAGCTATCAGCTCGCCCGCACGTTCCGCATCACGATGGGGCTGCGGTTCTAGTTTCGGCATAGCCTTCTCGTTAGATGGGCGGCCCCGGCGGAAACGCCGGGGCCTTTTCTTTTCGGGGCAGGTCCTTTCCGGAGCGGGGGCCCGCGCCCGCTTTGATAACCTCGCGACGGGAGGGACCTGCAAGCGTTCATGAGCCGGCAAAGGGTTTTTTCGAGGTTCCGGCTCGCGATCCTCGTGGTGGTCGCTCTCGTCTCGAGCGGTTGCCGGCGCGGCGCGGCCGGACGCGCCTTGGCGTTTCCGAAGGCTCCCGTCATCCTCATCTCGGTCGATACCCTCCGCTCCGATCACCTCCCTGACTACGGATACAAGGACGTCGAAACGCCCGCGCTCTCCGCATTCCGGAAGGACGCGATCCTGTTCGAGAGGGCCTATTCGAACGTCCCGCTCACGCTCCCCGCGCACACGTCGGTCTTCACGGGCCTTTCGCCTACCCTTCACGGGGTCCAGGACAACCTCGGCTACCGGCTGGACCCCCGGAAGCCGACGCTCGCCGAGCTCCTGAAAGCCTCCGGATACGCAACGGGTGGCGCGGTGTCGGCGATCGTCCTGTCGGGGGCAAGCGGCATCTCCCGCGGCTTCGACTTCTACGAGGACTCGCTCGAGCCGACCGAGCTCCACGAGGCGCTGAGCCGGGTTCAGCGCTCGGGCGAGGACTCGGAAGCGCTACTCCTGAAGTGGCTCGACACATCGGCCTCGGGCTCCTTCTTCGCGTTCCTCCATCTTTACGAGCCCCACACTCCCTACGAGCCGAAAGAGCCCTTCAAGAGTCGCTTCACGAGCCCCTACGACGGTGAGATCGCGACGGCCGACGCCATCGTGGGGCACTTCCTTTCGCAGCTGAAGGCGAGGGGGCTCTACGACAAATCGCTCGTCATCTTCTTCTCCGACCACGGCGAGAGCCTCGGCGAGCACGGGGAGGACGAGCACGGCGTCTTCCTTTACCGCTCTTCGCTGCAGGTGCCGCTCCTCGTCAAGCTGCCGAGCGCGGGCGGGCCGCCCGCGTTCGCGGGTTCGACCATCCGGGCGCCGGTCCAGCTCACGGACGTCTTCACGACGATCGGAAAGACCGTAAACCTCCCCAATTTCCCCGCTCACGAAGGGTCCGTCTCACTGACCGATCTCGCGAACGGCGCCACGGTTTCCCCGCGGCGCCTCGTCGCCGAGACGTTCTTCCCCCGGATCCACTTCGGCTGGAGCGAGCTCAAATCGAGCCTCGACGGAACGTGGCACTACATCGAGGCCCCGAGATCCGAGCTCTACGAGATGACCTCGGATCCCGGCGAGCTGAAGAACCGGCTCCTCGAGAAGCCCGACGCCCTGCGGTCCCTGATGGCCGAGCTCGAGCGGCAGCCGGTCCGCTTCGCCGCTCCGGGCGCCGTCGACCCGGAAGACGCCAAGAAGCTCGCGTCCCTCGGCTATCTGTCGACGGGCGCGTCCAGCGCCGGCGGTGCTCCTGCCGACCCGAAGGACACGGTCGGAACGGTGCGGCTCCTGGCGGACGCGGTGGGGCGTCTTCAGTCGGGACGCGCCGCGGAGTCGATCGTCCTCTTCGAGAAGCTCCTGAACGAGAATCCCCGCATGTTCGACGTGTGGGAGCTCTACTCGAGCGCCCTCGTCGGCGTGGGGCGGTTCGACGACGCGCTGGCCGCGCGGCGCCGGATGGTCGAGCTCGCCCCTCCGCAGTCCGGCTATGCCCTTCTCTCGGTCGCGAATCTCTGTCTCGAGATCGGAAAGCCCGAGGAGGCGAAAAAGCACGCGCTGCTCGCGAAAGAGCGCGGCGATGCGTCGGCAGACGAGGTGCTCGCCCGGGCGCTTCTGACACTGGGAGACACGGCCGGCGCGGAGGCGGCCGCACGGGCGGCGTCGAAGTCCGGAAAGACGCGGCGGCGCGGCCTCCTGATCCTGGCGCGCATCGAGACGCTGCGGGGACAACCTCAGAAAGCCCTCGCGCTCATCGACGAGGCCGCGACGGACGTCTCCGGCAAGAGGATGGAAACCGCCGTGGGGCTCCATCGCCTCAGGGGCGACGTCTACGCGCGGATGGACCGGCCGGGCGAAGCCGAGAAGGAGTTCCTCGAAGAGATCCGGCTCTTTCCCCGAAACGTGGACGTGAGGGTCGAGCTGGCGGTCCTCTATGCGTCGCAGCATCGGGCGCCCGACGTCTATCGGACGCTCGAGGCGCTCCTCACGGACGTCCCGACGCAGGAAGCCTACGCCAAGGCAACGAAAACCCTTGTCGTTCTGGGCGACAAGGCCGGCGCGGAGACGATGCGGCGTCGCGGGCTTTCGCGCTTCCCGGGCGAGGCGCGGCTCAAGTCTCCGTCCTGAGGCCGAATCGGCCAACGGTATCGAACTCCAACACCTTGGATTGAGTTGGGCGGAGCCGCTACTTCTGTTCCTTTGACTACAGTGCCTTATCTCCTGTAGCCTTTCGCTCAACTAAGGCAGGGTCTTTGCACAGGAATTCGTGGCGCCCTTTTCATTTCATCTTCATTTCAGGAGGTAGGTTCGACATGAAATCTCGTTTGCTGAGTACGGTTCTGGTGCTCACACTCGTCGTCCTCGGTCTGACGGCGAACGTGGCCTATTCCCAGACCACGGGTGACATCGAGGGCACGGTCGTCGATACGAACGGCTCGCCGCTTCCCGGTACGGCGGTCGAGGCGAGGTCGCCGAGCCTTCAGGGCATGCGCACGAGCGTGACGGACGCCGCGGGGCGGTTCCGGTTCCCCGCGCTCCCTCCAGGCGTTTACTCGGTCGTCGCCTCCCTGTCCGGGTTCGGGAAGGTCGAGAAATCGAGCGTTCGCGTTCAGCTTGGCGCCACCGTCACGATTCCGGTCACGATGTCGGTCTCGGTGAAGGAAGAGATCGTCGTCACCGGAGAGGCACCCGCGGTCGACACGACGAAGACCTCGGTCGGGACGAACGCCACGCTCGAGTCGATCCAGCGGCTGCCGCTCGGGCGAAACTTCGCCTCGATCGCGAGCACCGTGGCGGGAACGGGAACGGACGTTTCCGGTAACGTGACCGTCTATGGCGCGACCGGGCTGGAGAACGCCTACATCATCGACGGCGTCAACACGACCGGTGTGAAGACCGGCACCCAGGCCAAGACGCTGAACAACGAGTTCGTGCAGGAAGTCGAGGTGAAAACGGGCGGGTACGAGGCGGAGTACGGCCGCGTCCTCGGCGGCACCATCAACGTGATCACGAAATCGGGTGGCAACGAGTTCAAGGGCGATGTCTTCGGCTACTACGACAATGCGTCGCTCGCGACCAGCGACAGCAATACCGCGGATCGGCACGCGGTCTCGCAGGGAGAATATTCCGTCCCCAAGCGCCTCGACGTGGGTCTGGATCTCGGCGGCTACTTCGTCAAGGACCGGCTCTGGTTCTTCGGGGCGTATGACCGGGTCAACCAGGATCAGCCTTACGAGCGGACGATCGCCCAGACCCGGAACCTGGCCCACACGCCGGTTTTCGCAACCGGGGGCGACACTGTCCGCAACGATCTCTATTCCGGAAAGCTCACGTTCCGGCTCGGCGAGTCGAACACCCTCGCGGCCTCGGTCTTCGGAGACCCGGGCAGCTTCTCGGGACGCTACTCGACCACGGCCGTCGGAGCGGAAACCGCGAACTTCGTCGACCGGAAAATAGGCGGCGCGGACTTCTCGCTGAAATACGACGGCATTTTCAGCACGAACTTCCTCGTGCAGGCGCAGTACGGCTTCCACCAGGACAAGGCCGCCGAGACCTCGCCTTACTCGGGTTCTCTCTACCGGGAGCAGCAGCAGGCGGGGTTCACGGATGAGGCTCTGCCGGGCTCAGGCCCGAGCATCCTCCGAAACGAGCTCTACCGTCGCCACGTCTACAAGGCGACGGGGACGTTCTTCGCGGGGAGCCACGAAGTCAAGGGCGGTGTCGACTGGGAGCACCTGAGCTCCGACTTCAGCGAATCGTATGGTGGCAACGACCGCGTGAGGCTCCGCCTGAACGCGGCCGGGGCCCTCCGGAACGTTCAGCACCGCTACTTCGCGGTGACCCCCATCGAGAAGAACTGCATCAAGAAGATCGACGCGACGAAGCCTTATGCAATCGAGAATTGCCTGGGATATTCCATCGCGCCCTCGGTTGACAACAACCCCACGACGGACAACATCGCGTTCTTCGCCCAGGACTCCTTCAAGGTTCTCAAGAACCTCACCGTGAACGCGGGCCTCCGCTACGAGACGCAGTCGCTGAAGGACTACACGGGGACCGCTCTCGTCAAGATCAAGGACGAATGGTCGCCGCGCCTCGGCATCGTCTGGGATCCGATGAACAACGGGAAGTCGAAGGTCTACGCCAGCTTCGGGCGCTTCTACGAGATCGTTCCGCAGGACATCCAGACTCGGGCACTGGGCAACGAGTACATCATCTTCGTCCGCAACCAGAGTCAGAACTCGGCCGACCCCATCAACACGGCGAGCTTCCCGTTCGCTTATGTCCAGGGCGGCGAGATCGTTCAGCAGGACCTCAAGGGGATGTACCAGGACGAGATCATCGGCGGCTTCGAGTTCGAGGTCGCGAAAAACTGGGCGATCGGCGTCAAGGGCATCTACAAGTCGCTCGGCCGCGTGGTGGAAGACCGCTGCGACCTCGCCATCAATCCCGACATCTCGCAGTATTTCACTCCGGGGAGCTCGGCGACGTGCGCGCTCGTCAACCCGGGCCAGGGGAACTCCCTCGGCACCATCAAGGACCCCACCGACAAGTCCTGCTATCCGAACGGGGACGCCGACGCCGACGGCAACCTCGTGGCGGGCCTGCCCTGCGACTCCACCCAGCCGCGCCGCTACTTCCGGGGCATCGAGTTCACGGCCACACACCGCTTCTCGGATCGCTTCTATGTTCTCGCGTCCTATCTCTACTCGAAGCTCGAAGGGAACTATTCGGGAAACCTGTCGCAGACGCGAACGAACGGCCAGTCCGACCCGAACATCAACGCCGACTTCGACTACCCGGGCCTCGTGATCAACGCTTCCGGAACTCTCCCGAACAATCGGACGCACCAGGTCAAGCTTTCCGGCTACTACGCCTTTCCGTTCGGCCTGACGGCGGGGATGAACGCCTTCTACACCTCGGGTCGTCCCTATTCCATCCGCGGCTGCACGCCGGACCAGATCGCATGCGGCGGCGGCTACAGCGAGGAAGGCTATCTGTTGCCCCGCGGTGCGGCCGGCACCCTGCCCGCCGTCTACGAGGCCGACCTCCACCTCGAGTACGGCATCCGGGTCGGACAGGTCTCCATCACGCCGATCGTGGACATCTTCAACATTCTGAATCGCCAGGGCGTCCTCACACGCGAGGAGCTCTTCAACAACGACAAGTCGATCGCCGGCAACGCCCCTGCCAATCAGATCGGCTCCGTCAGCAACCCCAACTGCACGCCGGCCGTGGCGGCGCAGGGTTACACCAATGCGTGCGCGACGAACCCGAACTTCGGCAAGGACATCGGCTGGCAGACGCCGCGCGTCTTCCGCGTAGGGGCGCGCGTCTCGTTCTGATCTTCCTTCCCGGCTAGACTCGAGGGGAAGCCGAACGGCTTCCCCTTTTTTCTTGCCATGAAACGCTCTTTACTCCTCCTCTGCGGGGCCGTTCTGCTCTCGGGCGCGGCGCTGGCGGGGCCCCCCGCGAAGGGCGCCCCAGCCCGGGCGCGGCTCATCCTCGTCGGCTGGGACGGGGCCGACTGGAAGCTCCTCGACCCGCTCATGCAGCGCGGGCTCCTGCCGAATCTTTCCGCGCTCGTCGCCCGCGGCCGGACCTGGAACCTCGAGAGCGTGAACCCGATGATCTCGCCTCTCATCTGGACGACGATGGCGACGGGACGGTCCCCCGTCGATCATGGGGTCGCGGACTTCCAGGAGCTGGATCCGAAGACGCGGGCGCGTCTCCCGATCTCGGGCTGGTCGCGGAAGGTTCCCGCCATCTGGAACGTCGCGAGCGAGAAGGGGCTGAAGGTCGGCGTCGTGGGCTGGTGGGCGACGTGGCCCGCGGAGAAGGTCAACGGCTTCTTCGTCTCCGATCGCGCCTCGCCCGTGCTGTTTCCGCCCGAGGTCCTGAGCGGTTCTCCCGCGCTGACCTGGCCCGAGGGGCTCGCCGAGGGAATCCGCCTCGTCGGGCGCCGCGAAGGATCACCCGGCTTCGAAGACGTTTCGGCCGCGCTGCGGATCACGAAGCCTGAGTTCGATGCCGCGGTCGCGGCGAAGAAGGGCCTCGCGGACCCGATCACCGGCTACCAGAAGATCGTCGGCTCGACGCGTGTCTACGCTCGGACGGCGCTCGAGCTCTACGACCGCGAGAAGCCCGATCTCCTGATGGTCTATTTCGAGGGAACCGACGAGATCGGGCATCTTCTCGCGCGTTTCTACCCTCCGAAGCTCCCGAACATCTCCGAGGAGGACTTCCGCAAGTACGGCGGCGGCGTCGTGGCGTACTTTCAGGAGGCCGACCGGATCCTCGGCGAATTCATGAAGCGGGCCGAGACCGCAGGAGCGAACCTCGTCCTGCTGTCGGACCACGGCTTCAAGTGGGCAGATCGTCCTTCTTACTACTCGTCCATCCAGTTCGACACCGCGTTCCTCTGGCACGAATCTCCCGGAATTCTCGCGGCGGCGGGGCCGGGCTTCCCGCCCGCGGCCGCGCGCGGAAAGGCGGGGGTCTTCGACGTGACGCCCACGCTCTGCCGCCTTCTGGGACTTCCCGCTGACCCGGGTTTCGAGGGCCGGCCGGTGGCGGGGCTCGCGGCGGGCCGGCTTCCGGCAGCGCCGCCGCCTGTCCCGTGGACGAAGACCTTCAAGGTGGAGCGCCTCGCGGTCCGCTCCTCGAGCGAGGTCGACAAGGCGGCGGGCGAGGAGTTCACGAAGAAGCTGATCTCGCTCGGTTACCTCACGGGAGCCGAGGCGGCGGCCGTGGACGCGCGCCCGCCCGAGCGCGCGGGCACGGAGACGGCGGGCACCTTCCAGAACATCGCGACGTTCCTCCGGGGCCGCGGTCAGGCCAGGGAATCGCTTCCGTGGTATCGCAAGGCGCTGGAGGTCAACCCGAACTCGCCGACGGCGCTCTTCAACTTCTCGGGCGCGCTCGAGGTGCTGGACGAGTGGGACGAGTCGGACGACGCCCTCGTCGCAGCAGCGCGGAACGGCTATCACGATCCCGAGGCGGCGATCTACCGTCGCGTGGCGGCCTACGCGAGGCGTGGCGAGAAGGAGCCGAAATCGCGTCTCCAGCTCGTGAAGTTCCTTCGCAAGGCGGTGAGCGCCTTTCCGGAGAGCCTGCGGTACCGCGCTTCGCTGGGCAAGGCCCTCTTCGAGGCGAAGGAGTGCGCCGCGTCCCAGACGATTTTCCGGGACCTGATGGCGCGGAATCCCCGCGACACGGAAGCTCTGAATCTCATGGCCCTCACCTCCTGGTGTCTCGGCGACGTCGCGGGCGCCAGCGACTACTTCGGCCGCTCTCTGGCCGTCTACCCCGACCAGCCGGCGGTGCGCGGCGGCCTCGGCGAGCTGACGCGGAGCGGCGGAGGCCGGCCACCCGGTTCCACCCGCTAGAATCGCTTCGTGAACGAAATCGACGAGCGGGCCGTGGTGCCGCGGAAGGTCTCGGTCGTCGTCCCCGTCTTCAACGAGGAGGCGAACATCCCGCTCCTTCTCCCGCGCCTCCTGCCCGTCCTCGCCGGCCTCGGCCGGCCTTACGAGGTCGTCTTCGCGGACGACGGCTCACGAGACCGCTCGCTCGAGATCCTCAAGGCGGCCGCACGGGAAAATTCCGGTGTCGTCAAGGTCGTCGAGCTGGTGCGCAACGCCGGGCAGCACATGGCGATTCTCGCGGCCTTCACGGCAACGGACGGCACGTACGTCATCACGCTCGACGCAGACCTCCAGAACCCGCCCGAGGAGATCCCGAAAGTCGTCGCGGCGATGGACGCGGGGCACGACGTGGTCGGGACGATTCGCCAGAACCGGCAGGACACGTTCTTCCGGCGCGCCGCGTCGCGTCTCGTGAACCGCACGACCGCGGCGATCACGGGCATTCACCTGAACGACTACGGCTGCATGCTGCGCGGCTACCACCGGGACGTAGTGGACGTGATGTCGGCCTCAGACGAGGCGGCCACGTTCATCCCGGCGCTCGCCCAGCAATACGCCCGGAGGCCCATCGAGATCCCGGTGGCGCACGCCGAACGCACGGTGGGCGAGTCGAAGTATTCTCTCTACAAGCTCGTGCGGCTCAATTTCGATCTCATGACCGGGTTTTCCGTCGTCCCCCTGCAGATGTTCTCTCTCTTCGGCTTCGTGACGGCCCTTTCCGGCGTCGGCTTCGGCGTCTTCCTCCTCGCGCGCCGGCTCGTCGTCGGGGTGGAAGTGGACGGCGTCTTCACGCTCTTCGCGCTGGCTTTCGTCGTCATGGGCGTTCTCATGGCGGGAATCGGCATCGTCGGCGAGTACGTCGGCCGCATCTACCAGCAGGTGCGCGGTCGGCCGCGCTTTCTCATTCGGAAAGTTTGGGGGGCCTAGTGGGCGGAATCGTCGTCTGTGCTTATTCCGACGTCGGGTACAAGTGTCTGAACGCGCTCTTCAACGCCGGCGAGAGCGTGCGCCTCGTCTACACGCATGACGACGCGCCGGGCGAAGAGCGCTGGTTCGATTCCGTAGCCGAGCTCGCCCGCGAGCACGGCATCGAGCCGCGCCGCGTCGTCGACTTGAGCGACCCCGCCGACGAGGAGCGCATCCGCGCCGTCCAGCCCGACTTTCTCTTCTCGTTCTACTTCCGGAAAATGATTCCGGGGCGCGTCCTGTCCCTCGCGCGGCGCGGAGCCCTGAACATGCACGGCTCGCTCCTGCCTCTCTTCCGGGGCCGCTCACCCGTGAACTGGGCGATTCTGAAAGGCGCGACGGAGACGGGCGCGTCGCTGCACTACATGACCGAGAAGCCCGACGCCGGCGACCTCGTGGACCAGGAGCGGGTCACGATCGGTCCCGACGACGACGTGCTCGCCGTTTCGCGCCGCGTGTCCGACGCCGCGGCGGTTGTTCTCGCGCGGGCCCTCCCGCGGCTCAAGGCGGGCGACGCGCCGCGCGTCCCGCTCGACCTGACAAAAGGCTCGTACTTCGGGGGCCGCAAGCCCGAGGACGGCGCCATCGACTGGACGCTCACCGCGAAGGAGATCCACGATCTCGTGCGCGCCGTTACGAAGCCGTGGCCGGGAGCCTTCACGGACGTCTTCGGAAAAAAGGTCACGGTCTGGAAGACGCGCCTCTCGACCTACGGCGGACACGACGTGTTCCCCGGAAAGGTCGAGCTGACGGAGCGCTCGGTGATCGTGTTCGCGGGCGACGACCACACGCTCGAGATCCTGGCGGCGCGTCCCGAGGGAGGAAAGGACCTCGACGCGGGCAGCTTCCGCGACTGGCTCGTCCGCCCGTCCGGCATTTTTCCGCTCGCAAAGGGAGACACATGAGAGTCCTGATCCTCGGCGTCAACGGTTTCATCGGAAACGCGTTGACCCGGCGAATCCTCACGGGCACCGACTGGGAGGTCTTCGGCCTCGACGTCGGCAGCGACCGCATCGAGGAGTTCCTCTCCGAGAAGCGTTTCCGGTTCCTCGAGGGCGACATCTCGATCAACCGCGAGTGGATCGAGTACCACGTCAAGAAGTGCGACGTCGTCCTGCCGCTCGTGGCGATCGCGACGCCCGCGACGTACGTGAAGAACCCGCTCTCCGTGTTCGAGCTGGACTTCGAAGAGAACCTCCGCATCGTCAAGATGGCGGCGAAATACGGCAAGCGCGTCGTCTTCCCGTCCACTTCCGAGGTCTACGGCATGTGCCCCGACAAGGAGTTCGACGAGGATCGCTCGTCGCTCGTCTACGGTCCCATCGCGAAGCCGCGGTGGATCTACTCCGCCTCCAAGCAGCTTCTCGACCGGGTCATCGCGGCGATGGGCACGGCGCAGGGGCTGCAGTACACGCTCTTTCGCCCCTTCAACTGGTACGGGCCGCACCTCGACAACGTGGACGCCCCGAAAGAAGGGTCCAGCCGCGTCCTGACGCAGTTCCTGCACAACATCCTCTACGGCAGGCCCATCAAGCTCGTGGACGGCGGCGCGCAGCGCCGGTGCTTCACCTACATCGAGGACGGGATCGACGGCCTCATGACGATCCTCGAGAACCCGAAGGGGAAGGCCGACAGCCAGATCTTCAACCTGGGAAACCCAAGCGCCGATCTCTCGATCGCGCAGCTCGCGCATGCTCTCATCGACGCCGTGGCGACCTACCCGAAATTCGCGGCGGCCGCGAAAAAGACGCGGATCGTGAAGGTCTCGGCGAAGGACTACTACGGCGAGGGTTATCAGGACATCACGACGCGCGTTCCCTCGGTCGCGAAGGCGAAGAGGCTTCTCGGGTGGACGCCGAAGACGGACTTCGAGACGGGCCTCCGCAAGACCCTGGATTTCTACCTCAAAGGCCGCAAGCCTCCGGAAGTTTGAAGAGCCTCGCTCTCAAAGTCGACGTCGACACGTACCGCGGCACGCTCGAGGGCGTCCCGCGGCTCGTCGACCTTTTCGGGAAGCATGGCATCCGGGCTACGTTCTTCTTCTCGCTCGGGCCCGACACGAGCGGCAAGGCGATCAAGCGCATCTTCCGGAAGGGCTTCGTGAAGAAGGTCCTCTCCGCCAGTCCCGCCGCGTCCTACGGGCTCAAGACGATGCTCTACGGGACGCTCCTTCCCGCGCCCGACATCGGCGGCCGGAGCGAGACCGTCGCCCGGATGCGCGAGGCGGCTGCCGCGGGGCACGCGGTCGGCATCCACGCGTGGGACCACATCGACTGGCACGACAACCTCCCGCGCATGTCGCGCGCGGAAATCGAGACCGTGGTCGCGAAGGAGCACGCGCGGTTCCGCGAGATCTTCGGAAAGCCCGCGACGCTTCAGGCCGCGCCCGGCTGGACGGCGACGCCCCTCTCCGTCGAGGTGCAGGAAGCGCACGGCATCCTGGCGACGTCGGACACGCGCGGCGGCGAACCGTTCTTCGCGCTGCGGGCGGACGGGACGCCGAGCAAGGTCCTCGAAATCCCGTCCACGCTACCGACGTTGGACGAACTGCTCGCCCTCCCGTTGCCCGGGGACGGATCGCAGCGGGACAAGGTCTGCAAATTTCTTAGAATGAGAATTGGGGAAGAGGCGACGGGCGGCGCCGGCGCGCCGCATGTGCACTCCATCCACACGGAGATCGAAGGCGCAGCCTCTTTCCATGACTGGTTTGCGGAGCAGGTCGCCGCGTGGAAGAGCGACGGGGTTTCCTTTCTGACCTTCGAAGAAATTTGCAGACCGCTTCTGTCTGCGCCGGCGCATGCAGGATCCGCACGGGAGCAAAAAGAAATTCCGACAAAGGCGCTCTCCTGGACGACCCTTCCTGGCCGCGCAACGCCGGTAGCAACCGGTGTCGCCCTCGGGGCATCATCCGCCGCATGAAGAGCCTTCAGGAGACGTACGGCCCGAACACCCGCTGCTTCGGCTGCGGCCCCGCGAACGAGAAGGGGCTCCGCATTCGCAGCTTCGCCGAGGGCGACGAAGTCGTCGCGACGTGGAAGGCCGAGCCGCACCACCTCGCCTTCGAAGGCGTCGTGAATGGCGGGATCATCGGCGCGCTTCTCGACTGCCACAGCAACTGGACCGCCGCGTGGTTTCTGATGAACAAAGCCGGGCACGCGATGGTCCCCTCGACCGTCACGGCCGAGTTCCACGTGACGCTCAAGCGGCCGACACCGATCGCCGAGCCGATCCACCTCCGCGCGAGGGTCGTCGAGTCCACGGACGACCGCGCGGTCGTCGAGGCGACGCTCTCGGCGGGCGGCAAGGTCACGGCGACGTGCCGCGGCACGTTCGTCTCCGTGAAAGAGGGCCACCCCGCGTACCACCGCTGGTGACGGAGCGGGGCGCGGCCGGCGCGCTCAGGGCGCGAGGTCGACGACGACGCGCGAGCGGCCCGCCGGAACGGGGACGCCGATGAGGTGGAGGTCGGCGACGAGCGCCGTGACGGGGCTGCCGTCCACGCGCGCGACGACGCGGGGCGTGTAGCTGCGGTCGACGTGGAGAATCGCGGCGCGCGCCCCGGAAGTTTCTATCACGAGGCGGTCCGGGGATTCTTCCGTCACGCGGGCCTCGGCTGCCGCATCGCGCTCGCTCGACGCGAGAGCGGCGGCCTCCCGCCCGTAGACGACGACGTCCGTGGCCGGCTCGAAGTCGTCTCGCTCGAAGGCTGTCACGGTCTCGCTGATGGAGCCGGAGGCCACGACACGGCTCGAGCGCCTCACGCCGGGGAGCGGCTCCGTCAGGCGCCAGAGGGTCACGGGCACCCCGGCGGACGCCTCCACGAAGACGGGAAGGAGGCCCGGCGTGTCCGCGGGCACGTCCGATGCGATGACGGAGCGGACGGCTCCTGCCCGGAGCCACTTGATCCGGCGCGCCCAGCTCCTCTGCCGGAGAACGTCGGAGGCGTAGCGCGTGAGGACCGTGTAACTACCGTCCGGGTCGGGATCCCAGGCGTAAACGAGGCCGTGAGAGGCGCCCGCGAGGGCCCAGCCCTGTCGCACCTGAGCGGAGACGAGATCGAGGAGATCGTCGCTCGAGACGCGGCCCTGGAGGCCGCGGCGCACCGCATCGAAGTCCTTCGACGCGCGCTCGAAGACGCGCCCGCCGAGCGCGGCCGCGCGGGCCACGAGCGGCGAAGGAGTGGCGTAGAGGGCGGACGGCACGCGCGGGATCGTCCGTGGAGCCCCGGCGAGGAGGGAGAGCGCGGTCGCTCCGAACAGGAAGAGAGCCCCTTTGGGATCCCCGATTCCCCGCAGGAGAAGCAGCGCGAGGACGATGAGGCCCGCGGCGGCGAGAGCCGCCTGACCGGGGAGGCGCTCGATGACAGGGCCGAAGACGACACGCGGGTCCGACAGCCACGCCGGGTCCCAACCCGACAGGAGCAGGTTACGGACCCGGTCCGGAAAGAGGCGCCCCAGCGTCGCGAGCCCGGCCAGGGCGCCTCCGAGCGCGAAGAGAAATCCGGCCGCGCGGCGCCGGAAACGCGGGAGGGTGCCCTCCACGAGGAGCCGGTCGACGCCGAGCGCCGCCAGGACCGCCAGCGCGAGCGTGAACGGGAGGAGCGCTTTCACGGGGTAGCGGAGGACGTGGACGGCCGGCACGGCCTCGTAGAGGGCGCGCGCGCCCGGGAGCCACGGCGTGAACGACGCGAGGAGCGCCACCAGGGCGACGCCGATCCAGAAGCGCCCTTCGTTGCGGCGCGCCGAGCACACGAACACGAGGGCGAGAGCGAGAGGAACGACGCCGAAGGAGAGCGAGGCGTGATACGGCGGATTGCCCTGCGTCACGGCGAATCCCCAGAACGCTCCTGAGACGATCCGGGTGGGATCGCCGAAGAGAAGCGGGAACGGCGTCTCGAGGAGGCGCAGGGGATGGAAGCCGACGGCGGCGAACTCGTTCCACGAGAAACCGCGCGAACGCCGCGCCGCGAAGGCGGAAGCGCGGGCGACTTCGAGGAGCCACGGCGAGATGACGAGCGCCGCCGCGAGGCCTCCGCCGAGGAGGGCGAGGAGGCCGTTGCGGCGCGCCGCGGCCGGCTCGCGGGCCGCGAGCGCGAAGGCCAGAAGGATCGCGAGGGCCGCGAGGGCCG
This sequence comes from Acidobacteriota bacterium, assembly GCA_030278895.1. Taxonomy (GTDB): domain Bacteria; phylum Acidobacteriota; class Thermoanaerobaculia; order UBA5066; family UBA5066; genus Fen-183. Next base: position 1,657 of record JARXKK010000062.1, on the reverse strand, counting down.
GCTCGCCTCCGAGCGCGAGAAGGGAGCATGCGGCGAGGGCGAGTCCTCCGGCGCGCAGGAGCGCGGCGCGCGTCGACGCCGTCCGCGCAAGCGCGACGGCGAGGAGCGTCCAGGGCATCCACGCGATCGTCGTCGTGGCGTTCAGGAACGCGGCCGAGGACAGGACGTAACCCGACAGGCCGAAGGCGAAGGCTCCGGTGAGCGCGGCGTCCCGGGACCTCCCCTCGGCGCGCAGGAAGAAAAACGTCCCGAGAAGGCCGAGCCCGAGGTGGAGGAGCAGATGGAGGCCGAGGAAGCGGGGATTCGCGGGGAACGGATAGGCGAGGACGAGATTCGGATTTCCCCGATAGACCTGCCCGAACGAGGTGAAAGGGTCTAGGCGTGCCGCCCCGAGTCGGGCGGCGAGAGCGCGCGCCGGGCGCTGCGTCGTCGCGATGTCGCGGTACGCGGGAGTCGTCCGGCCCGAGAGGAGATCCACGTGGGTGAAGGCCGCCGAGGCGACGAGAAGCGTGGCGGCGAGGGCCGCCGGAGTGAGAAGGGCCCGGGTGAAGGGCGCGCGCCGCTCGCTCACTTGAAGATCGGGTCGTCCCGCCATCCCCACTTCTGGGCCTTGAACCGGGCCATGACCGCGAGGATCGAGAGCCCATAGACGCACGAGTTGCGGAAGTCGATCTGCGAAGCCTCGTCGAAATAGCGCGTCACGATCGGGACCTCGCGGATGCGCATGTTCTTCCACATGCCCGCGGCGATGATCTCCGTGTCGAAGACGAAATCGTCCGAGAAGGCGTCGAGATTGACGCTCTCGAGGTAGCGACGCGAATACGCGCGCAGACCCGAGTGATACTCGGTCAGGTAGAGATAGAACGTGGCGTTCTCGACGGCGGTGAGGAAGATGTTCGCGAGGTATTTCCACTTCGGCATGCCGCCCTCGAGCGGGCGCCCGCCGAGCATGCGGCTGCCGAACATCGCGTCTTCGTCGCTCCGCGCGATCGGGCCGATGAGGTCGGGCAGGACGGTCGCGTCGTACTGGTGGTCCGGGTGCACCATGACGCAGATGTCGGCGCCGCGCGCGAGCGCCGCCCCGTAGCAGGTCTTCTGGTTGCCTCCGTAGCCGCGGTTCTTCGCATGCGTCACGACGTGGATCCCCGGGAGAGCGCGCGCGACCTCGACGGTTCGGTCGGTCGAGGCGTCATCCACGAGGATGATGTCGTCGACCCAGTCCTTCGGGATTTCGTGCCACGTCTTTTCGACGGTCTTCTCGGCGTTGTAGGCGGGCATCACGACCGCGACCCGCTTCCCCTCGATCGGCATGACCTCGATTCTAGGGTGCGTCGGCGTCGAGCACGCGAAAGACGCGGAATCGCGGCTGGAACGTTCCGTCGGCGCGGCGCGTTCCGGTCCGCGAGTCGAGGACTCTCTCGAGGAAGGGCAGCGGCCGCGCGGCGTCGGACTCGTGCACCCGCCGCGCGAACATCGCGCTCGTGGGCGCCGGCGCGCGGCCCGCGGCGGCCGCGTAGGCGTCCAGCAGCGGGGTGAGCTCCGTCGTGACGAGATACCGGCACTTTGCGGCCTTCAGGATCGTGAGCGCCTCGGCGTCGTCCGTCGCCGTGAACAGCCGGCATTGCCGGCGCCATCCGTAGACGAACGGGTCCGCCGC